>NZ_ATLN01000018.1:0-31859 GCF_000416195.1 Pseudomonas sp. CFII68 | reverse complement strand
CAATCAACTGCTGAATCCCCTGCGCCACATGGCGCCTCGATCCCTCCAGATCAAACGCCAGGTCACTCACCATCGCATCAGCCGAAGCCAGCGTCTCACTGAGGTTGGCAAGCAAGCATTCGTTATCGAGGCCTTTCACGACGGCGTACAGCTGCCCCGGTTTGGGCTCGTCTTTGGATTTATCCGGTTTCGGTAGCAGGTAGTGATCGAGCACCCGTTTGGTGGTTTCGTCTTGCTGCTTGGCTTTGGATTTTGCGGATTTGGAAGTGGAATCTGCCTCTGGCGGATTCGGAGTTATTTTGAACATCGGTGTGACCCTCATAAGTAGGCCGCACCATCTCGCTACTAAACGGAAGGGTGGCGGCTGTGCGCAAGTTAGTAGACCGGTGATCACACCAAACCCGGCGCGCCCGAGGGCGCCATGCACACAGCCACCATCAAGAACAGGCAAACACCTGACTGATGAGACTTGTACAACCGAGATGTGAACCGGGCTACTAAACCCGACCACTGATGGGCAGTGGCAGGAAGACAATAAAACCCCGGGACAAGGCGCACAAGCGGGCGGATTCTGGCTTAGTTGTAGGCAAAGGCGCAAGGATGCGTAGCTTGATAGCGGGTGTAGGGGAGGGCTGTAGGAGGGAGGTTTTTTGGCGATGCGGGTGGGGTGTTCTGCGCTGGAACTGGGGTGATTTCATCGCGAGCAGGCTCGCTCCCACAGGGTTTTGTGTGGCACACAGTATTTATGAACACCACCGAAAAAGTGTGGGAGCGGGCTTGCTCGCGAAGGCGTCGGCACATTCAACATTGATGCAAGCTGATCCACCGTATTCGCGAGCAAGCCCGCTCCCACAGGGGAATTGCGGTAGCCAGGGAAATCAAACTCACCTCCTGATCAGAATGTGAGCTAGCTCGCTTGCGATAGCTATCTGCGAAAATGAGGGCGGTCTGAAAAAACTGGACCGCCACCCCTGAGCCGCCCCTCAGCCCCCTTGATTGTTGCAGTTGGCTGCGTGCTTGAGGTACGTCAGGGCTTTCTGTTCACCCATTGAATCGAGGTAGGTGATTTGCGCGTTCACCAACCCGCAGGTCTGGCCACTGTCTTCAGTCAGCGAGATCACTTTGTAGATGTCCAGGTGGGTGCCGTAGGCGTAGGTTTCGCTGGCGGCTTTGTCTTGGGCCAAGGCGGGTAATGCGCCGGCGCTCAGGGCAGTGATCAGGCAAGCGGTAGCGATGGTTTTCAGGTTCATGGTCGTTTCCCTTCAATGAGTTCGATGGCGTCGTCGAGGCGATGCTTGTTGTCTCGATGGCGCTCATTAAAAGCCCGTGAGGTATCTCGGCTGTGTCGAAAAGCGCCGTGATTGGATGCGTACGTATCTGAGGTGAATTGCGATACAGATCGATACAATCGCCACTGTTTTCGCTTGGTTCTGGCTTGATCTCGGGCTGGATAAGCTGAACGACGGTGCGTCGCCAACTGGCAACCGGGCATCGTCACACTGCGCAACAGATGCGCGCATTTCGGAGAGCAGGGCATGGAACATGTCGATCACGTATTGATCGTGGATGATGATCGGGAGATCAGGGAGCTGGTCGGCAACTACCTGGTGAAGAATGGTCTGCGCACCACTGTGGTCGCCGATGGTCGTCAGATGCGGGCCTTTCTCGAAGCCAATCAGGTGGACCTGATCGTGCTCGACATCATGATGCCGGGGGATGACGGGCTGCTGCTGTGTCGCGAACTGCGCGCCGGAAAGCATAAGGCGACACCGGTGCTGATGCTGACGGCTCGCAGCGACGAGACCGACCGCATCATTGGCCTGGAAATGGGTGCCGACGATTATCTGGCCAAACCTTTCGCGGCCCGGGAGCTGCTTGCGCGCATCAACGCGGTGCTGCGGCGCACCCGCATGTTGCCGCCCAACTTTGTCGTCAGCGAAAGCGGCCGGATGCTCAAGTTCGGCCGGTGGCGCCTCGACACCACCGCCCGCCACCTGCTCGATGAAGACGACACACTTGTCTCGCTGAGCGGCGCCGAGTACAGGCTGCTGCGGGTATTTCTCGATCATCCTCAGCGGGTACTGAGCCGCGATCAGTTGCTCAACCTGACGCAGGGTCGTGACGCGGACATCTTCGACCGTTCCATTGATTTGCTGGTCAGCCGCGTGCGCCAGCGCTTGCTGGATGACGCACGCGAGCCTCTCTATTTAAAGACGGTGCGCAATGAAGGCTACGTCTTTACCTTTGCGGTCGAAATGCTTGAGGAGCAGGCATGAAACTCGCGTTGCAATGGCCACGCACGCTGGCCTCGCGGCTGTGGCTGGTGTTCCTGGTCGGTCTGATACTCGCCCAGGCCCTGACGTTCGCAGCCCAATACTACGAACGCTACGAAAGCACCAAGACGGCCATGTTGGGCAATTTCGAGCACGACACGGCGACCTCCATCGCCATCCTCGACCGTCTGCCTGCCGCCGAGCGCCTGGAATGGACCAAGCGTCTGCAGCGTCGCAACTATGACTATCTGCTGCGCGAACATGATCCTGGCATCCCGCTCACCTCCAACGATCTCGCGGCGACGGCGGCGCAATCCCTTCAAGTCTCGCTGGGCCGCAACTATGACCTGACCATTGTCGAAATCCCGGGCCCACGCCAGCATTTCCAAGCCCAGGTGAGACTGGCTGACGGCAGCCCGGTCACCATCGATGTGCGTCCCTCGGTCAGGCCGTTGTCGCCCTGGTTGCCCTTTGCCCTGTTCGGTCAGTTGCTGTTGATGATCGGCTGCACCTGGCTTGCCGTGCGGATCGCCATACGCCCGCTCAGCCGCCTGGCCGAGGCGGTCGAGAACCTCGACCCGAACGCCCATCCCGTGCCGTTGGATGAAACCGGTCCACGGGAAGTGGCCTACGCCGCCCGCGCCTTCAACAGCATGCAGGCGCGCATTGCTGCTTACCTGAAAGAGCGCATGCAGTTGCTGGCGGCCATTTCCCATGACTTGCAGACGCCCATCACGCGCATGAAGCTGCGCGCCGAGTTTATGGACGACTCGGTAGAGAAAGACAAACTGGGCAACGACCTCAACGAGATCGAGCACCTGGTGCGCGAGGGTGTCGCTTATGCGCGCAGTGTCCATGGGGCGACGGAGACCAGTTGCCGCATCAGTCTGGACTCCTTTCTCGACAGCCTGGTGTGCGACTACCAGGACACCGGTCGGGAGGTCGTTCTGCGCGGCCAGAACGGCGCGATCATCGAGACAAGGCCCCATGCGCTGCGGCGTGTTCTGGTGAATCTGGTGGATAACGCGCTGAAGTACGCCGGCACCGCCGAGGTGGAAATCCGCGGTGATGCAAGCACTGGCGTTTCCATCAGCGTGCTTGACCGAGGGCCGGGTATTCCGGAGGAGATCCTGGCAGAGGTGGTCAAGCCGTTCTATCGGGTGGAAAGCTCACGCAATCGCAGCTCTGGCGGCACCGGCCTGGGCCTTGCCATCGCCCAGCAGTTGACCGTCGCGATTGGTGGGTCGCTGAGCCTGCGCAATCGCGACGGCGGCGGGCTTTGCGTGACCCTCGACTTCGGCGTCGATCAGTAGGCCGCGCGGGCTGCACGTCATGTGCAGCCTGCATTTGTAAGCCACTGTATCCAGCGCATCTACAGACTCAAAACAACGCATAACCGCCGGGTGTCGAACATCTCCGGTATACATGCCCTTGCAAGAATACTCCCCATCAACTCGCCATCGGATCCCCCGAATGGCGAGCCATGACCTAAGGAGATCTTGCCATGAATACCCAGTCCTCCCGCGCTCAAGCAGCCAACCCAGCCCAGGCCGGCAGCTATATCACCACCCAGGACGGCGTACAGCTCTATTACAAGGACTGGGGTCCGAAAGATGGGCCAGTTGTCACCTTCAGCCATGGCTGGCCGCTGAATTCCGATAGCTGGGAATCGCAGATGCTGTTCCTGGCGGACCAAGGCTATCGGGTGATCGCCCACGACCGCCGCGGCCATGGCCGTTCCAGCCAGCCGTGGGAAGGTAACGACATGGATCACTATGCCGATGACCTGGCCACTGTGATCAACACCCTGGATCTTAACGATGTCACCCTGGTGGGTTTCTCAACCGGTGGTGGCGAAATCACCCGCTACATCGGCCGCCACGGCACCGACCGGGTGAAGAAGGCCGCACTGATCAGCGCCGTTCCGCCGATGATGCTCCAGACCGAAGACTACCCAGGCGGCCTGCCGATCGAGGTGTTCGACGGCCTGCGCAAGGCCTCGCTGGACAACCGCTCGCAGCTGTATCGCGACATCGCGTCCGGCCCGTTCTTTGGCTTCAACCGCGACGGGGCGAACGTCTCCCAGGGGCTGATCGATTCGTTCTGGGTACAGGGCATGCAAGCGGGCCACAAAAACACCTATGACTGCATCGCGGCGTTCTCGGCGACGGACTTCCGCGCCGACCTGGCTGCGTTCGATGTGCCGACACTGATCGTGCATGGCGACGACGACCAGATCGTCCCGATTGACGCCTCCGCCCATGCCGCCGCCGAGCTGGTGCAGAACGCCGAGTTGATCGTCTATCCGGGCGCACCGCACGGCCTGACCGATACCCATAAGGACCGCCTCAATCAGGATCTGTTGGATTTCCTGGGCAAGTAAGCCCATCGCACCCGGCAGCGTTACCCATCCAAATGAATGAAAAGGAATGATCATGCTCAATCTCAAATCGCTCTTGGCCGTCACCATCACCGCTGCGTTGGCACTGACAACCCTTGATAGCGCAACCGCCGCGCAACCCGACGCCACCAAGCCGACCATCGTGCTGGTGCATGGCGCATTCGCCGAATCGTCCAGTTGGAATGGCGTTGCCGCCCAGTTGCTGAGCCAGGGTTACCCGGTCGTTGCCGCGGCCAACCCGCTGCGCGGCGTGAAGCAGGACGCCGATTATGTCGCCGATATCGTCGAGCACACCGCGGGCCCGGTGATCCTGGTGGGTCATTCCTATGGCGGCGCCGTGATCACTAACGCCGTGCACGACAACCCCAAGGTCAAGGGGCTTGTCTACGTCGCAGCCTTCGCGCCGGACAAAGGCGAAACCGCCATCGAGCTGTCCGGTCGCTACCCTGGCGGCACCCTTGGGCCGACCTTGGCGGCTCCGGTGCAGCTGGACGACGGCAATAAGGACCTCTACATCCAGCAGGACAAATTCGGCCAACAGTTTGCTGCCGACGTTCCTGCGGCGGACTCCGCCCTGATGGCTGCCACGCAACGTCCCATCAGCGAGGCGGCATTGAAAGAAGCGTCTGGCGAACCGGCCTGGAAAAAACTGCCGTCCTGGTTCATCTACGGCTCGGCGGACAAGAACATTCCCGAGGCGGCCCTGAAGTTCATGGCCGAACGCGCGGGCTCGAAAAAGACTGTCACCGTTCAAGGCGCTTCCCATGTGGTGATGACGTCTAACCCGGGGAAGGTTGCAGAGCTGATTGTTGAGGCGGCGCTAGCCAGTTCCAAGGGCTGATCTGGTAAAGCGGGGCGACTGACCCGAAAGCCTTATCTGTTTGTCTTCGAGAAGAACCAAAAACCCGGCGCAGTAGGCCGGGTTTTTTCGTTGGGACAAAATCCGTGGGAGCAAAGCTTGCTCGCGATAGCGGTAGACCAGCCAAACCCGATATCGACAGACCTGCCCCAATCGCGAGCAAGCTTTGCTCCCACAGGTTTGCTGCTTAACTGACTGGCATTAGGCGCAGGAGGCCGGGCTTTGAGCCACCCTTCGTCTCGCAAAGTGGCAACCTGACTGAGCCGTGCCTATAGTTTTTGGCGCCAAATCTATTGGAGGCATGGACATGAGCCAGAGCATTTCGCCCGCCGCTTCAGCTGCGCGGAACACAGGCATGGTCGCCACGACCTTATGGGGCTCGGACAAAATCGCAGGTATCGCGGTCGATCCGGACGGTGCTATCTGGCTTGGCGCTTATAGTCGCCTGGGACGAGGAGGCGAAGAGGATTCAAGCTTCACCGGCAGCCTGGTTCGGTTCAATGCCAACGGTAGCCTGGACCGCAACTTCAGTGGCGACGGTAGATCCCTGCTCCCTGTGTCGCTCGATATCGAGGACGGCGGTAATGCCGCCGTGCAGCCGGAAGGGGGCTACCTGGTGACGCGCTACGTGAACGTAGACAACGTCTGGGTGTCGGGCATCAGTCGTAACTTGGCCGACGGCAGCCTCGATACGAGTTTCGGGAACGGCGGCACCGTGACAGTGCCTTTCTATTGGAATGAAGATCTAGGTCAGCAAGCGTCGTTCTCCGTGCAACGCGACGGCAGCTTCTTCGCAAGCGCTGGGTATCCGTCCGGGGAGATCTATATCGCCCGCTTCGACGCAACGGGGACCTTGGTCTCGTCTTTTGGAGAGGCTGGGGTCCTGCACCTGCCCGCGTCCGTCGGCATTCATCCCAGCAGCACGCTCGACGTTTCGCTGCAGGAAAACGGGAAGGTATTGGTCACCGGGCAAGATACCCTGACCCGCCTCAACCCGGACGGTACGCTGGATAGCAGCTTTGCGAACGGGGGCAGCCTGGCCCTGGATGTTCACGCAGACGCCCTCGTCATCCAGGATGACGGCAAAATCCTGCTGGCGGGCGCCTCGGGCGGTGTGGCGAGCGTCATCCGACTCAATGCCGACGGCTCGCTCGACACCGATTTTGGCGATCAGGGTCGGGTCAGTTGGGGCTCGGAAAGCGCTCCTTTCGCAGTCGCCGACATGATCGTGCTGGCGGACGGCAAGCTATTGATTGGTGCAAGCCTGGGTACGCGCGCGGACGGCTATTTGGCCGCCTTGGTTCAGTTGAACCCCAATGGTGGCCTGGACCACAGCTTTGGCGATCCCGACGACGGCTATTACCACGTTGACGGTGGCGGCGATGCTGACTACTTGCTCGGTACCGCCTCGTTCGACGATGCGATCCTTGGCGGGGCCGGTAACGATCTGCTCGATGGCCAGCAAGGTCGTGACCTGCTGACGGGCGGTGCCGGGGCCGATACCTTCCGTTACCAGTCAGTCACAGACAGTTATCGAACCGCCACCGCGGCCCATAGCGACCGAATCACTGACTTCGACCCTAGCACCGATACGCTCGACCTCGCCTCCCTGGGCTTCCTCGGGCTGGGCAATGGACATGACGGCACGCTGGCGATACGCGTCAATGAAAGCGGGACGCGGACCTACCTCAAAAGCTTCGAGGCCAACGCGGATGGGGAACGCTTCGAAGTGGTCTTCGACGGTAACTTGGGCCAAGCGCTGAATGAAACCAACCTCGTGTTTCAGCAGGCCAGGTTGATGGGTACCGAAGGAGCCGATCGTTTACAAGGCAACGCGCGCGGTGAAATTATCGAAGGGTTGGCGGGCGATGATCGTCTTTATGGCGCGCTAGGCAATGATGTATTGGTTGGCGCAGAGGGCCGGGACCTATTGGCGGGTGGCGGCAACAACGATGTGTTCCGCTTCGACGGACTGAGCGACAGCTACCGTACCGCCACCGAAAACCATACTGATCGCCTGATTGACTATACCGTGGGTGAAGACGCTATCGATTTGTCCGCCTTGGGCTTTACCCGGCTGGGAAATGGTTACAACGGCACGTTGGACGTGATTTTCAATGAAGCCAAGGACCTGACTTACTTGAAGAGTTATGAAGCTGACGCCTCTGGGGCTCGATTCGAGTTGAGCTTGGTGGGGGACCATTCCGGTTACGGTAACTTGAACATCATCTTCGCGGAGCCTTCGCAAGAAGAGGCCATTCAATTGGTCGGAGTGGCTAACGACTTCTGGGTGTAAAACGCAGACCTGGTTATTTCTTGCTCTTAGCCATTTGATCGTTCCCACGCTCCGCGTGGGAATGCAGCTAGGGACGCTCTGCGTCCCCCAAGAGCCGAACGCAGAGCGTCCGTGGAGGCATTCCCACGCAGAGCGTGGGAACGATCTTAAACGCACCCGCCGCTAGCTTCGCACGGCCCTGTCGATCTCTTATCCATATGAGCCAAACCTCCTTTCCAGTGGAAAGGGGCGGATCTAACATTAGGAAAAATTCCGACTCATATTGAATACTATCCGCGTATAGCAAAAGCTAATAGATTCAGCTAGCTTTAGCTATCTTTCATTAGGTTTTGATATTTTTTTGAGGTCGACATGGATCCCTACCGTAATCCGTTTGCGCCCGGAGCGGGCAGCAGGCCCCCTGAATTGGCGGGGCGCGACTCAATTCTCGAGGCGGCAAGAATTGCCTGTGGCCGAGCCGTCAATGGACGAAGTGCTCGTTCCATCATGCTCCTTGGCTTAAGAGGCACGGGTAAGACGGTCCTGTTGAATGAGATAGGAAGAATTGCGAAGGAGGAAGGTCTTCTCGTCTCCAAAGTAGAGGCGCCAGAGCGTGAAAGCCTTGCACGTCTTCTTTATCCTGAAATGCGAAAGGTCATGCGCGCGCTTTCCGGCGTTGAGTCCGCCAAGCAAATTGCTAATCGCGGGCTAAAAGGACTTCGCAGCTTTGCATCAATCTTCAAGATTGATATTGGCGGTATTGAGATTGGTGTTGAGCCTGAGCCTGGACTCGCGGACAGCGGAAATCTTCAATACGATCTTCCAGATCTTTTTACTGTAATAGGTGAAGCGGCACAGGCCGCCGGCAAAGGCTGGATTCTTCTCATTGATGAAGTCCAATACCTCACCGAAGCAGATCTATCGGCACTGATTGTCTCTATCCATCGCATGTCGCAAGAAGGGCTTCCGGTGCTGCTGGTCGGTGCAGGTCTTCCGCAAGTTGCCCGGCTGGCGGGTGAGGCGAAGTCATACGCCGAGCGGCTTTTCCTTTATCCGGAGGTGGGGGCGCTTGATCAACCGTCTGCGACTCAAGCCGTTCAAAAGCCGATCTTGGAGGAGGAGGCTTCTATCGACACTGCAGCGCTGGACAGCATTGTTGATCGGACGCAGGGCTATCCGTTCTTTCTTCAAGAGTGGGCATCCACGGCATGGAACAACGCCGAGGGGCCTGAAATTACTGTTGACGATGTCGAGCATTCTTATTCGGAGACATTGGCCTCTCTCGATGCGGGCTTCTTCAGGGTTCGTATCGATCGGCTTACACCTTCGGAGGTTCAGTTTGTAAAAGCCATGTCCACCCTCGGCGATGGCCCCTATGCCATCGCTGATGTTGCCAAGGTCATGGGGCGTCCTCAATCATCGCTTGGTCCGACTCGGGCCAACATCATTTCCAAGGGAATGATCTACAGCACAGATCACGGATATCTGAATTTTACAGTTCCTCTTTTCGCGGAATTCATGCGTCGCCAGGAATGAAGTCCTGCAGTGTGTGGCGAGGGGAATATCTCCTCGCCACACCGCTTGACGGTGTTGCGGTTAACGTGGGGGATTTGTCCGGTTTTGCGGCTGCTGCGCAGCCGAGCGGGAGCTTGCTCCCGCTGGCCTGCGCAGCAGGCCCCTGCATTTTTCCAGGCAAACTGCATTGTCCGGTTTTGCGGCTGCCGCGCAGCCGAGCGGGAGCAAGCTCCCTCGCCACGAGGGTGTCTGGGCTGGCGTCATCGCGAGCAGGCTCGCTCCCACAGGAGATCGGGGGTGTTGCAGATACCAGTGAAAAGGGGATTTATTTGCTGGAAATAAATCCCCTTTTCGGACACGGCGTTGTGCCAACGGCCATGGTACTTTTTAAACGGTTACTTCAACGATGGAGCAGTCGCCAGTGTGCTTGAAACCACTATCAGGCGTCAGACCCTTGGAGGAAGCTCCTTCGCTACCAGGAGGTCCAACACGTGACCGATTCCAACGTCATAATTTTCGATATGGACGGTACTGTCCTCGACTCGGCTCCCGGAATCCTTGAGAGTTTGACGTATGCCATCCGTCAACTGGGCCATGATTTTATTCCCGGCGCTGAGACGCAGAAGCTATTTGGCCCCCCGATGAACCAAATCGTCGCAAAACTCCTGGCGCCTTTTGCAGACGATCGAGTCGACGAGTGCATCCACTTGTACCGCTCCCACTACAGGGAGCATGGGCTCTACAAAAGCCTTCCGTACGCAGGCATAAGCAATGCGCTCCGTTATTTTTTGGACCGTAATTACTCGCTCTTTATTGCGACTTCGAAACGACAAGAGTTTGCTGAAAAAATGCTTACCTACAACGGATTGTCCGATGCTTTCCAGTCGATCTGCGGCACTTCGCCCGACGGTAAGCTGGATGAGAAGGCTGATCTGGTAAAGACGCTGCTGGCATCCCTTGCGAAGCCGCCATCCAGCGTGTTCATGATTGGCGATAAACGTGATGACATGCAGGCAGCGCAGCGAAATGCAGTAATCCCGGTGGGCGCACTGTGGGGCTATGGTGCCGTCGACGAGTTGAAAAACAGTGGGGCCCTGGCCTTGGCCGATACACCCTGGGCGTTACCCTCCATAGTTGACGGTCTGCTGCCGGCAGCTGGATATTCGGCTCGACACTAACCCCTGTGGCGAGGGAGCTTGCTCCCGCTGGCCTGCGTAGCAGGCCCCTGCATTTTTCCAGGCAAACTGCATTGTCCGGTTTTGCGGCTGCTGCGCAGCCGAGCGGGAGCAAGCTCCCTCGCCACGGGGGTGTCTGGGCTGGTGTCATCTCGAGCAGGCTCGCTCCCACAGGGGATCGGGGGTGTTGCAGATGTTGTGTTCACCACCGTCCGGTGTGGGAGCGAGCTTGCTCGCGAAGAGGGTGGCACATTCAATATTGATGCAAGCTGACCCGCCGCTTTCGCGAGCAAGCCCGCTCCCACAGTGGGTGGCGTTGGGCTGGATATTCGGCTCGACACTAACCCCTGTGGCGAGGGAGCTTGCTCCCGCTGGCCTGCGTAGCAGGCCCCTGCATTTTTCCAGGCAAACTGCATTGTCCGGTTTTGCGGCTGCTGCGCAGCCGAGCGGGAGCAAGCTCCCTCGCCACGGGGGTGTCTGGGCGGGCGTCATCGCGAGCGAGCTCGCACACAGGGGATCTGGGGTGTTGCAGATGTTGTATTCATCACCGTCCGCTGTGGGAGCGAGCTTGCTCGCGATAGCTATCTAGCGGAAATGACGGTGTTCCTGAAAAAACTGGGTTGGTAGGAGCTGGTAGGAGCTGTCGAGTGAAACGAGGCTGCGATCTTTTGATTTTGATCTTTCGCTTATGACTCAATTGTCTGGGGCAAGATCGCAGCCTCGTTTCACTCGACAGCTCCTACACAGCTCCTACAGGTGGGGCGAGTCCCGCGCTACAAAGGTTGCGCCGTTATTTACGCTTGAGCATCTCCGGCAACTGCGCCACCAGCTTTTGATTATTCAGTGGCGCGCGAATAAACCCACGCTGGGTGCCGTCCGGGCCAATCACCGCGAGGTTGCCGCTGTGGTCGACGGTGTAGTTGGGTTTGCTGGTGTCCGCTGGGATGAACGGGATGCTCACCGCATTCGCCAGTTTCTGCAGGTCTTCCACTGAGGCGGCGGTCAGCCCGATGAACTGCGGATCGAAGTAACCCAGGTACTGCTTGAGCTGCTTGGGCGTGTCGCGGTTCGGGTCGACGCTGACCAGTACGATCTGCAACTTATCCACAGCCTCGGGCGGCAGTTCGCTTTTGATCTGGCGCAGTTGGGCGAGGGTGGTCGGGCAGATGTCCGGGCAGAAGGTGTAGCCGAAGAACAGCAGGCTCCATTTGCCTTTCAACCCGTCCATCGCCACGGGCTGGCCGTCCTGGTCGGTCATTTTCACGTCCGGCAGGGTGCGGCTCTGGGGCAGCAGGATGATGCCGGCGTCGATCAGCGCGGTTGGGTCGCCCTGGCCTTTGCCGGACAGCACCTTGTTGATGGTCAGGCCGAGGATCACTGCGATCACGGCCGCGAGGATGAAGACGGTTTTCTGGGTTCGAGTCATAGGCTCAACAGTAAGTAATGATCTACAAGCAGGGCGATGAACAGCAGGAACAAGTACCAGATAGAGTACTTGAAGGTGTTGATCGCCGCGTGCGGCCGACTGCCACGGTACAACACCACGGCCCATTGCAGGAACCTGGCACCCAGTACCAGGGCACAAATCAGGTACAGCATCCCGCTCATCTGGATCACGAATGGCATCAGGCTCACCGCCAGCAGCACCAGGGTGTACAGCAGGATGTGGATCTTGGTGTAGTGCTCGCCGTGGGTCACCGGCAGCATCGGGATGTCGGCCTTGGCGTATTCCTCCTTGCGGTGAATCGCCAGGGCCCAGAAATGCGGCGGGGTCCAGGCGAAGATGATCAGCACCAGCAGCAGCGGTTCGGCGCTGACATGACCGGTGGCCGCGACCCAGCCCAGCAGCGGTGGTGCCGCGCCAGCCAGGCCGCCGATGACGATGTTCTGCGGCGTCGCCCGTTTCAGGAAACCGGTATACACCACCGCATAGCCGAGCAACGAGGCCAGGGTCAGCCAGGCCGTCAGCGGGTTGGTGAACGCCAGCAGCATGGCCTGGCCGGCCACGGCCAGGGCCAGGGCGAAGGTCAGGGCGGCGGCCGGCGAGACTCGGCCCTCGGCCAATGGCCGTTTGTGGGTGCGGGCCATCACCGCGTCGATGCGCCGGTCCACCACATGGTTGACCGCCGCCGCGCCGCCGGCACACAGGGCGATGCCCAGGTTGCCGAACACCAGCACCGTCCACGGTACGCCGGCACGGGTGGCGAGGAACATGCCGACCAGCGAGGTGATCAGCATCAGCACCACCACTTTGGGCTTGGTCAGCTCCAGGTAATCGCGCCAGATCGCTTGGCTGTGGCGTTCACCGGTCAAGGTTGCCATGGCATCTCTCCTTTTATTGTTATGGGGCTGGCGCGGTGTTTAGGCGGGTTGAACCGCCAGCGCAGCGGGACTTGATGCTTGACCCGGACCAGACTGGTCCGGGCGTGATAGTTGACCAGCACCAGGGTCAGCAACAGTGCCGCGCCCCCGGCGTTATGGGCGACGGCCACCGGCAACGGCAGATGGAACAGCACGTTGCTGATGCCCAGGGTGATCTGCGCCGCCAGTGCGGCCAGCACCAGGCCGGCCAACCGGGTCATGCCGACGCTCTTCAATTGCCAGGCCAGGCCCAGCAGCACCACGGTCACCAGCAAGGCGCCGATGCGGTGGGTCAGGTGGATGGCGGTGCGGGCGTCGCTGTCGAGTTGCCCGCCCAGGTAGTTGGGGCCGATGTGCTGGGTCAGGTGGAAGCCGTTGGCAAAGTCGGCCGGTGGCAGCCATTGGCCGTGGCAGGTGGGGAAATCGATGCAGGCCACCGCCGCGTAATTGGAGCTGACCCAACCGCCGAGGGCGATCTGGCCGATCACCAGCAGCAGCCCGGCCGTGGCCCAATGTTGCAGGCGCTTGGGCACGGTCAGCGCCGGCAACACCCCGGACAAGCGCAAAGTGAGCAGGAACAGCAGGCTCAACGTCGCGAAGCCGCCGAGCAAATGCCCGGTCACCACTTGCGGCCACAGCTTGAGGGTGACGGTCCACATGCCGAACGCCGCCTGGGCGAACACCACGGCCAGCAGGAACAGCGGCAGTTTCAACGGCAGGCCGGGGTGGCGGCGGTTCATCCAGGCCCGGGCGGCCAGCACGGTAATCATCAGCCCCAGGGCCCCGGCAAAGTAGCGATGGACCATCTCGTTCCAGCCTTTGTGGGCCTCCACCGGGGTGTCGGGGAAATGCAGCTCGGCATGGGCCAGTTGGGCTTCGCTCTTGGGCACGCTGATGAACCCGTAGCAACCGGGCCAGTCCGGGCAGCCGAGGCCGGCGTGGGTCAGCCGGGTGTAGGCGCCCAGCAAGACGACGATCAGTGCCAGCAACGTGGCAAACAGCGCGAGGCGAAATCCAGGTTTGGCCATGTCGATGCCCTCATCCGATGTTCGACAGTTTCAGCAGGTGGCGCAGGTCGTTGAGCAGGTCCTTGCCCTTGACCCGGGCGTCGTAGCGCAGCACCAGGTTGCTGTGGGGATC
This sequence comes from Pseudomonas sp. CFII68, assembly GCF_000416195.1. Taxonomy (NCBI): domain Bacteria; kingdom Pseudomonadati; phylum Pseudomonadota; class Gammaproteobacteria; order Pseudomonadales; family Pseudomonadaceae; genus Pseudomonas; species Pseudomonas sp. CFII68. The sequence goes on along the minus strand of NZ_ATLN01000018.1, from coordinate 17,860 downwards.
GATGATCCACAGCTGGGCGCCGCCGGAGCCTTGGGCGCCTTTCTGATAGGCCGGCAGGTCCAGTGGATAACGTTGCAGTTGTGGGTATTCACGCTGCAGTTGGGCGTCGTACTCGGCATCGAGCGGTTGTGCGATCGCCAGGGCATGACTGGCGCGGCCGGCTTCACGGCCGAGGCCGATCTGCACCTGCCGGGCCAGGTACACCAGTTGCCGGCAATCCACTGAGCATTCCTGCGGCGCCGTGACGAGGATCTGCCAGCGCTGTTCATCGGCCTGTACGCCAATCTCGGCGCGGGTCTGGCCGGTGCCGATCAGTTCGCCGTGGTAGCTGCGGCTGTCGGGCACCCAGAACTGGAATTTGTACATGCCGGTGGCGAGGATCATCGGGCCGATCACGCCGAGCACGATCAGCAGCAATTGCACGCGGCCCTTGCGCCGGTTGGGCGCCACGGGGGCCTCAGACGTGTTGGTTGGATTCATGGTGCTTCCCATGGTGTCTCCCTGCGTTGTGCCATCCGAGATAAAGGAACAGGCCGAACAGTGCCGCCGCCATGGCGAACCACTGCACGGCATAGCCGAGGTGTTTTTCCGGGCCCATGGCGACCACCGGCCAATCGGTCCGGTAGGCGCCGGGGCCGCTTTGTTGGCGCAATTGATAGGCGAAGCCGTTGCGGCCGAGATCAGCCCAGAGCTTGTCCGGCTCAATGGTGGTGACCAGTCGCGGCCAGGGCGCGCCGGCCGGGTCGGCGTGGAGCTGGAAGGTGGCGCCGGGTGCGACGTAGACCCAGGCCTGGAGGCTCACCGGTTGCTCCGGCGTGTTGAAGGCCGGCGGGGTGCGCCGGTCCGGCCAGGGCAACCAACCGCGATTGACCAGCAGCCACAGCCCGGTGCGGTGGTCGAGGAACGGTTGCAGCAACTCGACGCCGACCTTGCCGTCGTGTTGGCGGTTATCCAGCAGGATGCTGTGCTCGGCGTCGAACTGGCCCTGCAGCGTGACCGGGCGAAAGGCCGGGTCGGCGGTGTGCGTAAGCTCAGTGCTGTCCATCGGCGGTGCCACGCGGCGCTCGGCGTAAGTGTCCATGAGCACGCGCTTCTGTTCGCCACGGCTCAATTGCCAGAACCCCAGGCACACCATCACCGGCACCAGCACGGCCACCACCAATGACGGCACGAGGCCTGGCCGGAAACCTTTCATGGCGCCGTCCGAAAGCCATCGAACGGGATAGCTATACTCACGTGCATCGCGTCCCCCCGGAGTGTCCCTAATGCTCAAAGCAGCCATCGTCCTGATGCTGATTGCCACGATTGCCAGCCTGTTCAGCGGCCTGTTTTTTCTGGTCAAGGACGACAGCAGTTCCAATCGCCTGGTCATCGCCCTGGCGATCCGAGTCAGCCTGGCCGCCGCCACCGTCGGCTTGATTGCCTGGGGTTTCTTCAGCGGCCAGTTGGTGTCGCATGCTCCTTGGTAAAGAGCCGCCCTGATAACGGTTGCGTCAGAGGATGTAGACGAAGACGAACAAGCCGATCCACACCACATCGACGAAGTGCCAGTACCAGCTCGCCGCCTCGAAGCCGAACTGATGCTCGTTGTCGAAGTGCCCACGCATGATGCGCATCAGCATCACGAACAGGATGATCGTGCCCATGGTGACGTGGGCGCCGTGGAACCCGGTGAGCATGAAGAAGGTTGCCCCATAGATCCCCGAGCCCAGCGTCAGGCCCAGCTCTTTATAGGCGTGGATGTATTCCTCGGCCTGGAAGCCCAGGAAGGCGCAACCCAGCAGCACGGTGATCGCCAGCCAGATTTTCAGCGCGCCGCGATGGCCTTTTTTCAGGGCATGGTGGGCGATGGTCACGGTGACGCTGGAACTGACCAGCAGGATGGTGTTGAGCAGCGGCAAGCCCCAAGGGCTGATCACATCCTTGGGCGGTGGGAATAGCTTGGGATCGGGGTTGTTCAGCAACGGCCAGACGTATTCGAAGTTCGGCCAGAGCATCTCCGACAAGCCCTTGCTGCCTTCACCGCCCAACCCCGGCGCCGAGATCGTGCGCACGTAGAACAGGGCACCGAAGAAGGCGATGAAGAACATCACTTCGGAGAAGATGAACCAGCTCATGCCCCAGCGGAACGAGCGGTCGAGCTGGGCGCTGTACAGCCCGGCGCGGCTTTCCTTGATCACCGCGCCGAACCAGCCGAACAGCATGTAGGCCAGCAGAAGACCGCCGACGAAAAAGATCAGCGGGCCGTGGGAATCCGGGCGCGCCGCCTTCATGTCGTTGAACCAGGTTGCCAGGCCATACACCGTGACGAACATGCCGACCGTGGCGATGATCGGCCATTTGCTCTGGGCCGGAACGTAATAGTGTTCGTGAGTTGCCATTTATTGTTCTCCTTATCGGGCACGCTATCGGTCAGTGTTTAGAGCCACCGGTGGATGACGAGCGGTGATGTCGAACAGCGTGTAGGACAGCGTCAGGTGCTTCACTTCCTTGGGCATGTCCCGGTCGACGATGAAGCGCATGGGCATTTCGATGCGTTCGCCGGGTTGCAGCACTTGCTGGGTAAAACAAAAACATTCGGTCTTGTGGAAATACGCCGCCGCGTTGCTCGGCGAGATGCTCGGCACTGCCTGGGCGCTCATCGGCCGGTCGGTGGGGTTGTGGGCGACGAACACCATCTCGTTGACCGCCCCCGGCTTGACCACCAGCTCATCGCCCTTGGGGTAGAAGTCCCAGACCATGTCCACCGAATTGGTCGACAGGAACTGCACGCGCACCTGGCGGGATTCATCGACGACCTGCTCGCCTTCGTACTGCCCGCCGGTCTTGCCGTTGATGCCGAAGGCCTTGCACATCACGTCGTAGATCGGCACCAGGGCAAACCCGAAGATGAACATGGCCACCACCACCAGCAGCAGGCGGGTGACCAGTTTTTTCATCGAAATCGAATCAGCCATGATTTTGAACCCCTACAGATAACTCTGTGGGAGCGGGCTTGCTCGCGAAGCAGGCACTGCGGTCTAACAGAAACACCGCGTCATCGTTCTTCGCGAGCAAGCCCGCTCCCACACAGTCCCGATGGCTCATCTCATTTCACTTCCGGCGGCGTAGTGAAGGTGTGATACGGCGCCGGCGACGGCACGCTCCACTCCAACCCTTCGGCCCCATCCCACGGCTTGGCCGGTGCCGGCTCGCCGCCACGGATGGTCTTGATCACGATGAACAGGAAGAAGATCTGCGTGGTGCCGAACATGAATGCGCCGATGGACGAGACCATGTTGAAGTCGGCGAACTGCAGGTTGTAGTCGGGAATCCGCCGGGGCATGCCCGCCAGGCCGACGAAGTGCATCGGGAAGAACGCCAGGTTCATCCCCACGAACGACAGCCAGAAGTGCAGTTTGCCGAGGGTTTCGTCGTACATGTGGCCGGTCCACTTCGGCAGCCAGTAGTAGGCCGAGGCGAAGATCCCGAAGATCGCGCCGGGCACCAGCACGTAGTGGAAGTGCGCGACCACGAAGTAAGTGTCCTGGTACTGGAAGTCCGCCGGGGCGATGGCCAGCATCAGCCCGGAGAAACCGCCGATGGAAAACAGGATCACGAACGCCACGGCAAACAGCATCGGCGTCTCGAAGGTCAGCGAGCCTTGCCACATGGTGCTGGCCCAGTTGAACACCTTCACCCCGGTGGGCACGGCGATCAGCAGGGTGGCGTACATGAAGAACAGCTCGCCCACCAGCGGGATGCCGACCACGAACATGTGGTGCGCCCAGACGATGAACGACAGGAACGCAATGGCGGCCGTGGCGTAGACCATCGAGGTGTAGCCAAACAACGGCTTGCGCGAGAACGCCGGGATGATCGAGCTGACGGCACCGAATGCCGGCAGGATCATGATGTACACCTCGGGGTGGCCGAAGAACCAGAACACGTGCTGGAACAGCACCGGGTCACCGCCGCCGGCGGCACTGAAGAAGCTGGTGCCGAAGTGGATGTCCATCAGCATCATCGTCACGCAGCCGGCCAGCACCGGCATCACTGCGATCAGCAGGAACGCGGTGATCAGCCAGGTCCAGACGAACAGCGGCATTTTCATCAGGGTCATGCCGGGGGCGCGCAGGTTGAGGATGGTGGCAATCACGTTGATCGCGCCCATGATCGAGCTGATGCCCATCAGGTGGATGGCAAAGATGAAGAACGTCACGCTTTCCGGCGCATAGGTGGTGGACAGCGGCGCATAGAAGGTCCAACCGAAGTTCGGCCCGCCTCCAGGGGTGAACAGCGTCGAGACCAGCAGCAGGAACGCCGCCGGCAATAGCCAGAAGCTGAAGTTGTTCATGCGCGGCAGGGCCATGTCCGGCGCGCCGATCATCAGCGGGATCATCCAGTTGGCCAGGCCGACGAACGCCGGCATGACTGCGCCGAAGACCATCACCAGGCCATGCATGGTGGTCATCTGGTTGAAGAATTCCGGCTGCACGATCTGCAGGCCGGGCTGGAACAGCTCGGCGCGGATCACCATGGCGAACGAGCCGCCCAACAGGAACATGGAGAAGGCGAACCACAGGTACAGCGTGCCGATATCCTTGTGGTTGGTGGTCAGTACCCAGCGCATCAGGCCCTTGGCGGGGCCGTGGGCGTGGTCGGCATGACCGTGGTCATCGATCACAGCACTCATGTCCTGTCTCCTTCGAACGAGTGGGCTGGGCGGCCCGGGGCGGTGAGCCCGGAACGGTTGCGAGAACGATCGTCAGGCCGGCTCATTGGCTTTCTGCCTGTTTGAGCTCCAGCACTTCTTTAGGCGTCACCATGTCGCCCTTGTTGTTGCCCCAGGCGTTGCGTTCATAGGTCACGACCGCGGCGATATCGACTTCCGACAACTGTTTGCCGAACGCGGCCATGGAGGTGCCGGGTTTGCCGTGGAAGACAATGCCCAGGTGATCCTTGATCGGCCCGGTGGCGATTTTCGAGCCCTTGAGTGCCGGGAACATCGGTGGCAAGCCCTGGCCTTCGGCCTGGTGACAGGCCACGCACGTGGTGTGGTAGACCTTGTCGCCACGCTCGATGAGTTCTTCGCGCGTCCATTCCTTGCTGGTCAGCTCCTTGAGCTGCGCGGCTTCGGCCTTGCGTTCGCCCAGCCATTTTTCGTAGTCGGGCTTGCTCTTGACCTCCACCACGATCGGCATGAAGCCGTGGTCCTTGCCGCACAGCTCGGCGCATTGGCCGCGGTACAGGCCGGGCTTGTCGACACGGGTCCAGGCTTCGTTGACGAAACCTGGGATCGCATCGCGCTTGACCGCGAAGGCCGGCACCCACCAGGAATGGATCACGTCGGCGGAGGTCACCAAAAAGCGCACCTTGGCATCGACCGGCAGCACCAGCGGCTTGTCGACCTCCAGCAGGTAATGCTCGCCCTTGGCGCTCTGGTTATGAATCTGTTCGGCGGGGGTCGCCAGGTTGCTGAAGAACTCGACGTCCTGGCCCAGGTACTTGTAGTGCCACTTCCATTGATAGCCGGTGACCTGGATATCGATGTCCGACTCGCTGGAGTCGTACATCTTGATCAGGGTGGCGGTGGCAGGAATCGCCATCAGCACCAGGATCAGTAAGGGCACGATGGTCCAGAGGATTTCGACGCGGGTGTTTTCGTGGAAATGCGCGGCATTCTGGCCGGTTGAACGGCGGTGCATGATCATCGACCAGAACATGGCGCCGAAGACGATGATGCCGATGACCACACAGATCCAGAAGATGGTCATGTGCAGGTCGAACACTGCATTGCTGATCTGTGTCGCTCCAGGCGCCATATTCACAGTCCAGGCCGCTTGCGCCTGGCTGAAAATCGACCACAACAGGAGGCCCATCCATACGTGTGGATGTCGCGTCATTGCGGGTTCCCCTTATCGTTCTTGTTATCCCGTAGGCGTAAAGCCTGCGGCAAGGGATCGGCTATTCAGACTGCTTAATTGACTCGCCGCGCCTTGCTGCACATGCAATCGGGTGTCATCAGCTAACTCCATTCCAACCCGAGTATAGACAGCACCTGCAACCTCGCAACGCGATGGCGTAAATCGTTTGAAACAGCCGGGGCTTGCGCTAGAGCCCACGAATGGAGAAGGATGCGAACCTGAGTGATGGCAAACCGATATAACTGTGCTGTAGCAAGGAAGGGGCGGTTATGAAAATTAGGTCTTAGGAGTGTTTTTGCGCCAGCTAAGTTATGTCTTCCCTATTTCATTGCCTTTGTTTCCTGGAGTTTTCATGAACACCGCCGCATTGCGCGAGCAGATCCAAAAAGCCCAACAACATGAAGCCGAGACCGGCCAATTGACCCGCCAGCTGGAGGCCCAGTTACCGCATCTGCATGCCGCGATCCAATTGCCAGACATCGACGCGAAGGGCGTCATGACGCGTTTTGTCACCGCCTACATCGAACAAGTGCCGGACCTGCTGGACGCCGCCAACGAGGTGGCTCGCGAAGCCGGTATCGAATCGCAGATCAAGCCGGTGCTGAAAATCGCCGAACAGTTTTTTCTCCAGCCACCGAAGTTGATGGAAGGCCACGTTGGCCTGGACAGCCTGTTGGACGAAGCCTACCTGGCCCACCGGTTGGTGGAGGAGGTCAACGATCTGTATATCAAGCACTTCAGCCAGCCGCTGATTCCGCTGGACATGACGGTCGCCAACCTGATCGCTCACCATTTGATCGGCGAACCGTTCGCCAACCAGCTGGATGAAGCCGTGCACCATGCCGTGGACGAAATGCTCGACGAAGATAGCTTTGCGCTGGAGTCGGTGGAGTCTTACCGGGAGAAACTCGGCAGCCCGGACACGGGCGCAGCGTGGAAGCGCTGGCCGTGCCTGTCGCGCCAACTGGGCGTTGGGCTGGAGCTGGATCAGCCGGCGGCTTGATCCATCACGACAACATGAAGCTTTTGTGGGAGCGGGCTTGCTCGCGAAGGCGGAGTGTCAGGCAGCCTATTAGCTAACTGATTCACCGCCTTCGCGAGCAAGCCCGCTCCCACATTGGATCTGTGGTGTTCATAAAATAGGTGTCCAGCACCAGTCCCTTGTGGGAGCGAGCCTGCTCGCGATAGCGGTTGGACATTCAACATTTATGTCGCGAGCAAGCCCGCTCCCACATTGGATCTGTGGTGTTCATAAAATAGGTGTCCAGCACCAGTCCCTTGTGGGAGCGAGCCTGCTCGCGATAGCGGTTGGACATTCAACATTTATGTCGACTGATCCACCGCAATCGCGAGCAGGCTCGCTCCCACAGGGGCAGGGTTAACCGGTCGCTGCGCCAACCCCTACGGTGGTACGCAACCGCCCTTCCAACCGGCGTTTGAGTCCGCGGGATTCGATCAGCAGCTTCGAACCCTTGCTGGCATTCGCCCGGCCCCATTCTTCCAGCAGCTCCAGGCACGAGTGGTCGATGTAGCTCAGGTTATTGAGCGGCACATGCACGGTCGCGCCCGTCGGTATGGTGCCCAGCACCTGGGTCAACGCGGGCACCTTGAGGAAGGTGGCCGCGCCGACCAGGCGCAGTTCCATCTCGCCGTCCTGGGGCAGGTCGATCAGGCTGATTTTCAGCCGCGAGGCTTTCCAGGCCAGTTTCGCCAGGGTCAGGCCGAAGCCGATCAGCACGCCGGTCAGCAGGTCGGTGAAGATGATCGCCAGCGCCGTGGCGGCGTAGGTGAACATCGGCATCCGGCCATAGCGGCCCAGGCTGCGAAACGCCTTGAGGTCCACCAGTTTGAAGCCGGTGTACACCAACACCCCCGCCAGGCTCGCCACCGGAATGCTTTGCAGCACGCTGGACAGCAACAGCACGAAGAGCAACAACCACAGGCCGTGGAAAATCGTCGACATCCGCGTGGTGGCCCCGGCCTGGACGTTGGCCGAACTGCGCACGATCACCCCTGTCATCGGCAGGGCGCCGAGCAGGCCGCAGAGCATGTTGCCGATCCCTTGCGCCGACAGTTCGCGGTCGAAGTCCGCACGCTCACCGCTGTGCATGCGGTCCACGGCGGCTGCCGATAGCAGGGTTTCGGCGCTGGCGATGAAGGCGACCGCGAAAGCGGCGACCAGCAGCGTCGGGTCGGCCAGGTTCAGCAGGTCTGCCGGGCGCAGCCAATCAATGGCTTCGGCGAGGTTTTCCGGGACTTCCACCCGTTTGACCTGCAAGGCCAGCAGCAGGCTGGCGACGGTCGCCAGGCCAACGCCCAGCAAGGCGCCGGGAACGAAGCGCAGGCTGTGGGGGCGAAACTTTTCCCACAGCCACATCACCGCGATCGTCGACAAACCGAGCAGGCCAGCCTGCCAACCGAAGGACGGCAAGGCCTGGGCCACCGCCGCCGGGAATGCCGCCAGGTTATCCAGCCCCGACGGCTTGGGCGCCGCGTCGAGCATCACATGGACCTGGGACAACACGATCAGCACGCCGATACCCGCGAGCATTCCGTACACCACCGCAGGCGCGGTGACCCGGAACCAGCAACCCAGGCGAAAACGCCCGGCCAACAATTGCAGCAGACCGGCCAGCAGCAGGATCGGTCCGAGCATGGCCACGCCATGCTGGCGCACCAATTCGAAGACCAACACCGCCAACCCGGCGGCCGGGCCACTGACTTGCAGCTTGGAACCGGCCAGGAAACCCACCACCAGGCCACCGATGATGCCGGTGATCAGGCCTTTGGCCGGTGGCAGGCCGGACGCGATGGAAATGCCCATGCACAAGGGCAGCGCCACCAGGAACACAACCACCGAAGCCAATAGCTCCCGTGGCAGAACAGCTTTTAATTGAGCACGCATGGCGACTCTCCCGAAGTTTTCTTCAGGCATGGCGAGGCCCTACCGCGCAAATGGCGGCAAGGCTTGAACCACACAAGTTTAGGAGTGGTTAGAAGCGCGCTTTGGGCGTCGCCACCGGTATCGGATGGCTGCCATCGAGCGGCAGGAAACGTCCCTGGTCCGCGTCATAGGCTTTGATCTCGCTGGTCTCGATGTTGTACACCCAGCCATGGATGAACAACTGACCATTGGCCATGCGCGATGCGACCGAGGGATGCGTTCGCAAATGCTGCAACTGCGCGATCACGTTCTCTTCGGTGAGGATCGACATGGTCTGTTTTTCGTCGCCACACGGACAGTTGTCGTGGACCATGGTCTTGGCCACTTCGGCGTGGCGCAGCCAGGCTTTTACCGTGGGCATTTTTTCCAGGGTGTCGGGGTTGAGCACCGCACGCATGGCGCCACAATCGGAATGGCCGCAAACGATGATGTGCTGCACGCCGAGGGCCAGCACGGCGTATTCGATGGCGGTGGAGACGCCGCCGTTCATCTGCCCATAAGGTGGCACGACGTTGCCGACGTTACGGGTCACGAACAGGTCGCCGGGGGAGCTATGGGTGATCAACTCGGGCACGATGCGCGAATCGGCGCAGGTGATGAACATCGCCCGGGGCGTCTGGGCGGTGGCGAGTTTCTTGAAGAGTTCTTCCTGTTGCGGAAAGATCTCGTGATGGAAATGCAAAAAGCCGTCAACAATATGCTGCAGCGCTGCATCGGCGGTTTCCGCCTGGGGTTGGGCTGAAGCCGACGCAGCCAACGGCTGTTTATCCTTGTCACTCATGATTCATCCTCTTTTTGACGGTATGACGCCAGTGGCTGGTTAAAAACATCCAGGTCGACATGTCCGACCCATCAGTCACTCGCTGAACAAGGTAGCGGCCGAAACTTAACTCAAACTGAAATCGAAGGCTCTAGAACAATGATTACAGGGGTGGCAAAACACTGGCGCAGCTCATGCCCAGCGCTGTTCCAAGGTCAACTTTAATCAAATCAAAGACATCTGTCGGCCCGGCGGACAGAAGGCATCGCAATCAAGATGGTATCCGTCGCGACGCTCAAGCCCCAAGCGCTTGAGGGCCTTGGCGAAACGCTGGGCCAGCAGGTCGGCGAACGGGCCTTCGCCGCGCATCCGCGCACCGAAACGGCTGTCATACAGTTCGCCACCGCGGCTCTGGCGCACCAGGCTCAGCACGTGGGCGGCGCGTTGCGGGTAGTGCGCCTGCAACCACTCCTCGAACAGCGGCGCAACTTCCAGCGGCAGGCGCAGCATGACGTAGGCGGCATTCTGCGCGCCGGCGGCGTGGGCTTCGGCCAGCAGGCTCTCGATCTCGCTGTCATTGATCATCGGGATCATCGGTGCACACAGCACCCCCACGGCAATGCCCGCCTCGCGCATGACCTTGATCGCCCGCAACCGCGCCTTGGGCGCCGCCGCGCGGGGTTCGAGAATACGCTTGAGCTCATCGTCCAGGGTGGTGAGGCTGATCATCACGTGCACCAGGCGTTGTTGCGCCAGCTCGGTCAGCAGGTCCAGGTCGCGCAGGATCAGCGAACCCTTGGTGACGATGGTCACCGGATGCCGATAGCGCAGCAGCACCTCGAGAATCCGCCGGGTGATCCGTTGCTCGCGTTCGATAGGCTGATAGGGATCGGTGTTGGAACCCAGTGCGATCGGCGCGCATTGATAGCCGCGCCGGGACAATTGCGCTTCCAGCACATCGGCGGCATTGGTCTTGGCGATCAGTTTCGTTTCGAAATCCAGCCCCGGCGACAGGTCCCAATAGGCATGGCTGGGCCGCGCATAGCAGTAGATGCAGCCGTGTTCGCAGCCTCGGTACGGGTTGATCGAGCGGTCGAAGGGGATATCGGACGAGGTGTTGCGGGTAATGATGGTCTTGGCCATTTCGATGCGCACTTCGGTGCCCTGGGTCGGCGGGACTTCCTGGTACCAGCCGTCATCTTCGGCCACCGAGCGATTCGGGGCGAAGCGGTTATGCGGGTTGGTCGCGGTGCCGCGGCCGCGAGGCGGAAGAGAAGCTGACATGGGAGCACTCCGAAAGCTGTATGTGCATACAGTATTCGTTGCATTCGATTAAGGCCAGTGCCATTCGGCAGCCCGAATCCCCGATCATCGTTCACAACGCTTTGACATTCTCCTCACAGGCTTTTAACCGCAGCGAGCCGAAACTGTTGATTCCTTCGTTTTCGGTCGTCCGTGCATGCTCAAGCTCTGTTCCCGTTCACTGCTGTGCCTGGCCTTGCTCATCGGGCTGGCCGGGGCCTGCGCCCAAGCGGCCGACTCCACGCAGGTGAGGCCCGCTGAATGGGCGCAGCCGGTGGAAAAGGCCTACAACCTCTACCAGATGTCACCGACGCTCTACCGCAGCGCCCTGCCGGACGGCGCAGCGCAGCCCTTGCTGAGCAAGCTGAGGATCGGCACGGTCATCAACTTTCTGCCGGAGTCGGACAGTCGCTGGCTGTCCACCCCCGGCATCGAGCAGGTGCAGTTGCCCTATCGCACCAATCATGTCGATGACAGCGACATCCTCAGGGCTTTGCGCGCCGTTCAGGCGGCCGAAGCCAAGGGGCCGGTGCTGATGCACTGCAAGCACGGCTCGGACCGCACCGGGCTGGTCGCCGCCATGTACCGGGTGGTGGTGCAGGGTTGGAGCAAAGAGGATGCCTTGAACGAAATGACCGAAGGGGGCTTCGGTGACAGCCATCACTTCAAGGACGGCGTGCGCTACATGATGCAGGCCGATGTCGACAAACTCCGCGTGGCGCTGGCGAATGGCGATTGCAGCACCAGCGTCTTTGCCCTTTGCTCCCTGGAAAGTTGGGTCAATTCAACGACCCCGGCGCGTCACCTTGACCCTCAAGCGCTGGTTCCAGCGCGGTGATCGGTTGCGTGTAAAAAAGCATCGATGGACGTCGATAGAGGCCGTGAATCGCCCCACTCGAATATCGTTTCACGCAACACCCTGCCGGTTTCCCTATCGAATAAGCCGTTGCGCTTGAATCGTTCGAATACGGCCCTGGCCAGGCTCGTGGACCAAAGGTAGGTATAAATCCCGGCGGCGTAGCCTGTGACCATGTAATCCAGGCCATTGGGCCAGCGTTCGTGCATGAACACCGGTAAGTGGCCTACTTTTGCACGCACGTGCTCGAATACTTGCTGGGCGGTACGACCGTCACCGTGGCTGTGGTGCAGTTCCATGTCGAATAACGCATCGCGTATCTGCCCCGCAATGCCCCAACTGGTTTGGGTCTGTAGATAAACCATCAACTGATCGGCGACTTTGTCCGGCAACGGTGCTCCGGTTTGGTGGTGCTTCGATATCCGGATGAGGAATTCTTTGGAGGTGCACCACTGTTCGAACAACACGCCAGCGAATTCGGTCGCGTCCCGGCTGAGCGCGGTGATGCCCGAGACGTCGCGGTATTCAACCCGGCTTAACACATGGTGCAGACAGTGCCCTAATTCGTGGAAGAGCACTCGCAGTTGCTGATAATCCAGCAACAGGGGGCGGGTGCTGGAACCGCGCGGCAACCAGCCATGCAGCACCGCGATGGGATAACGCGGCCGGCCCTCGGCGGTGATGCGACGGTTTCGCAGGGTAGTGGTATTGGGAAAGCCATTCTGATCCGCATATTCGAAGGGATCGAAATAAAAGTAGCCGAGGGTTTCGCCCCCCTCCCGGACTTCGAAAAGACGCACCTGCCGATGCCAGCTCGTCACGTCCTGGCGCTCGATGAAGTCCACGCCAAACAGATCCGTGGCGATCAGCAGCAACTGGGCAAAAGTCGGTTCCAGTGCGAACCAGGCGCTGACGTCCTGCTCCGAGATACCGGCCGTTTGCCGACGAAGTTTTTCTGCCAGGTACTGCACATTCCAGGGCGTTAATTTGTTGACATGTTGCGTCTTGGCAAACGCCTCCAGTTGCTTTGCATCTTCGGCAAACACGGTTTCCTGTTGGTCAAGCTGCCCTTGCAAGAACGTCATGACGTCTTCTGGCGACTGCGCTTGCTCTGGCTCGACTGCCATCTGCGCGTAGCTTGAATAGCCCAGCAGTTTGGCGAGTGCATACCGATCCCTGAGCAATTGGCGCAGCACATCGCCGTTGTCGTAAACCCCGGCCTGGGGCCCTTGATCCGATGCGCGGGTGCTATAGGCAGCGTACATTTGCTTGCGCAAGACAGGATCGTCGGCGTAACGGGTGACGATGCGAAACGACTCGTCGTTGAGGGTCAGCAGCCAGCCTGTGCCGCCCTTTTCACGGGCTTGCTCGGCCATGAGCTGCTTGAAGGATGACGGCAGGCCACTCAATTGGGTTTCATCATGGAGTATTTTGCTCCACGCTTTGTTCGCTGCGTGCAAGTGCTCAAGGAACAAGGTCTGGGCGCCTTGGATACGTAGCTTCAGGTCATTGAGCTTCTCCGGTGACGGCGATCCCATTCCATTCTGGCGCAACCGCCGCAGGATTTTCGCCAGCGTTCGTTTTCGCACGGGGGAAAAATGCAGGCCGACCTGGCTGTTCGCCAAGCGTTGGTAAAGCTGAAACAGTTCGGGATGTTGCATCAGCGATCGCTGGAAATCTTGCAGCCGTTGTTGGCAATCGTCCGAAACCTGCTCCCAGGCATCGTCAGTCCTGGTCGATGCCATGAGTTCCAATACAAAGCCGAAGCTTCTCAGGCGTGCGTGGATTTCATCCATCGCCAACACCAGGTCATCCCACGTAGGGTACGGTGTCTGGGTCTTGATGATCTCGGCGACTTTGGCAAGGCTTTCGGCAATGATCTGGTCTAGCGCGGGAGAGAAGTGTTCGACGCGGATGTTTGAAAAAGGTGGCAGGACATAGGCCTGCAAGAGGGGATCATAAGGGCGGTACATGGAGGCTTCCTGTCAGTCTGGACGTGTCAGGCCAGTCTGATGAGGAATGCATGAGGCGCTGCGGTACATATGTAACGCTTCCGGGCCGGGCGGCCCGGAAGGTGATGCCAAAGATGTCAGTCGGTTTTTTTCTTCAGCTTCGGGTTGGGGAAAAACTGCACCGCCTGAACCTTGGCGTCCGGCGCCTTGAGCGCCGAGGTATTGACCCGGGTGCCCAATTCCTTGGGCACCGACAGGCCTTGCTCGTTGAGTGTGTCGGAATAACCGCAGGCCACACATTCCCGGTGCGGCACGCCGTCTTCGTTCCACATCATCAATTTGTCCGGCTCGCTGCAGGCCGGGCAGACCGCCCCGGCGATAAAGCGTCGCTTGGTAATCACAGGTCCCTCGCTCATGCTGCCGCGTCCTCGGTCAGGCCGCTGTGGCGCAAGAGTGCGTCAATCGACGGCTCACGGCCACGGAAGTCGACGAACAGCACCATCGGCTCCTGCGAGCCGCCACGGGCCAGGATCGCCTCACGGAAGGCACGTCCGGTGTCGGCGTTGAGCACGCCGTCCTCTTCGAACTTGGAGAAGGCGTCGGCCGACAACACTTCCGCCCATTTGTAGCTGTAGTAGCCCGCCGCATAACCGCCGGCGAAGATGTGGGCGAAGCTGTTGGGGAAGCGGTTGTAGGCCGGTGGACGCATGACCGACACTTCGTCGCGCACGCCTTCGAGCACTTGCAGCACGCTGCGGCCATCGCCGTGGGTGGCGTGCAGCTCGAAGTCGAACAGCGAGAACTCCAGTTGGCGGACCATCATCAGGCCGGACTGGAAGTTTTTCGCCGCGAGCATTTTCTCCAGCAGGTCCTGGGGCAGCGGCTCGCCGGTTTCGTAGTGGCCGGAAATCAGCGCCAGGCCTTCAGGCTCCCAGCACCAGTTTTCCATGAACTGGCTCGGCAGCTCCACGGCATCCCAGGCCACGCCGTTGATGCCGGACACGCCAGCGTGTTCGACGCGGGTCAGCAGGTGGTGCAGGCCATGGCCGAATTCGTGGAACAGGGTGGTGACTTCATCGTGGGTCAGCAGCGCCGGCTTGCCGCTGTCGGCCGGGGTGAAGTTGCACACCAGGTTGGCGACCGGGCTTTGCAGGACGCCTTCGAAGGTGCGACGACGGTCGCGGGCGCCATCCATCCAGGCACCGCCACGCTTGTTGGCGCGGGCGTAGAGGTCGAAGAAGAAGCGGCCGACGTGCTGGCCGTTCTCTTTGATTTCGAACAGGCGCACGTCCGGGTGCCAGCTGTCGAAGCCTTTCAGTTCGGCGATCTCGATGCCATAGAGGCGTTGCACGATGGCGAACAGGCCGCCCAGTACCTTGTCGATCGGGAAGTACGCACGCAGGGCTTCCTGGGCCACGCTGTAACGCTGCTGGCGCAGTTTTTCACCGTAGAAACCGCTGTCCCAGCTTTGCAGGTCGGGGCAGCCCTGTTCGGCGGCGAAGGCTTTGAGCTGTTCCAGGTCCAGGGCGGCGAACGGTTTGCTGCGCTTGGCCAGGTCCCGCAGGAAACTGAGGACCTGATCGCTGGATTCGGCCATCTTGGTCGCCAGGCTCAACTCGGCGAAGTTGGCGAAGCCGAGCAATTGGGCCAGTTCCTGACGCAGGTCGAGGATCTGTTCCATCACCGGGCCGTTGTCGTTCTGGCCGGCATTCGGGCCCTGGTCCGACGCACGCGTGCAGTAGGCGGCGTAGACTTCTTCACGCAGGGCGCGGTCTTCGGCGTAGGTCATCACCGCGTAATAGCTGGGGAATTCCAGGTTGATCAGCCAGCCGTCCAGCTCTTTGGCTTGGGCAGCGGCGGCCATTTGCGCCTTGGCCGAGTCGGTCAGGCCGGCAAGGGCGGCTTCGTCTGTGACGTGCTTGGTCCAGGCCTGGGTCGCGTCCAGCAGTTGATTGGAGAAGCGGCTGCCCAGCTCGGACAGTTTGCTCTGCACTTCGGCGTAACGCTTCTGCTGCTCGGGCGGCAGGTCGATGCCCGACAGGCGGAAGTCACGCAGGGAATGTTCCAGGATGGTTTTTTGCGCCACGTCGAAACCCGCGGCTTCAGGGCTGCTCGCCAGGGCTTCGAAGGCCTGGAACAGCTCGCGGTTCTGGCCCAGCTCGGTGGAGTAGGCACTCAGCGCCGGCAGGCAGGCCTCGTAGGCTTCGCGCAGTTCGGGGCTGTTGCGCACGGCGTTCAGATGACTGACCGGGCTCCAGGCGGCGCCCAGGCGATCATTGAGCTCGTCCATCGCCAACACCAGGCCGGCCCAGGTAGGCTGCTGGACTTGGTTCTTGAGGAGCTCGGCGATGGCAGCACGGTTGTCAGCCAGGATCTGCTCGATGGCCGGTTGCACGTGCTCGGCACGGATCGCCGAGAATGGCGGCAGGTCATAGGGCTGCAAAAGAGGGTTGTTCACGCTCACGGTCGACACCTTGGCTGGAAGAAACATGGGCCCATCTTAATTACAATCGACGTTCACCGCAGCTAGCAGCGCCTATCACCGGATAAGAGAGAGCCTATCGTGACCCTTCGCACGTACCAGAACCACAGCCCGCGGCTAGCCCGTGGCGCTTTTGTCGACAGCACCGCGGTGGTGATCGGCGACGTCGAAATCGGCGAAGACAGCTCCGTCTGGCCGTTGACGGTCATTCGCGGCGACATGCACCGCATCCGCATCGGTGCGCGTACCAGCGTCCAGGATGGTTGCGTGCTGCACATCACCCACGCCGGGCCGTTCAATCCCGAGGGTTTCCCGTTGCTGATCGGCGATGACGTGACCATCGCCCACAAGGTCATGCTCCATGGCTGCTCCGTGGGCAGCCGGATCCTGATCGGCATGGGCAGCATCGTCATGGACGGCGCGGTGGTCGAAGATGATGTGATCATCGGTGCCGGCAGCCTGGTACCGCCGGGCAAGCGCCTGGAAAGCGGCTTTTTATATGTGGGCAGCCCGGTGAAGCAGGCCCGGCCGCTGACGGACAAGGAGCGCGCGTTTTTCACCTACAGCGCGGCGAACTACGTGAAGCTCAAGGACCTGCATCTGGCTGAAGGCTACGACCAGGCCTGAATCGCCTACCTAAGATGTCGAATGAACCATTGTGGCGAGGGGATTTATCCCCGCTGGGCTGCGTAGCAGCCCCAAACCCTGCCACCGCAGTGTGCCAAGTTTGTTACATTCAGTTTTTTGGGGGCTGCTGCGCAGCCCAGCGGGGCGGTGCGACGTTTCGCTAAATCCCCTCGCCACAGTTTCATTCAAGCCTGTTGAGTGAACTTCATGATCACCCAGGAACTGCAATGCATTACCAGACTGTACTCTTCGACCTCGACGGCACCCTCACCGACCCTCGCGAGGGCATCACCCGTTCGATCCAGTTCGCCTTGAGCAAACTGGGCATCGACGAACCCGACCTGACCCGCCTCGAGCATTTCATCGGCCCACCGCTGCTGCAGGCCTTCATGCAGTTTTACGACTTCGATGAAGCGAAGGCCTGGGAGGCGGTGAAGTTCTATCGCGAACGCTTCAAGGTCACCGGCCTATACGAAAATCGCGTCTTCGATGGCGTGATGCCACTGCTGGAAACCTTGGGCGGCCAAGGGCGCCAGTTGTACATCGCCACCTCCAAACCCTGGATCTTCGCCCGGGAAATCGCCCGCCACTTCGACTTCGCCCGGCACTTCAAGGTGATCTACGGCAGCGAACTGGACGGCACCCGCACCAACAAAGTCGAGCTGATCGCCCACCTGCTGGCCGAAGAAGGCCTCGACCCGGCCAACACCCTGATGATCGGCGACCGCAAGCACGACCTGATCGGCGCCCACCGCAATGGCCTGGATGCGGCAGCGGTGGGGTATGGGTTTGGCAGCCATGAAGAACTCAGCGCCGAGGGCCCGGCGTATCATTTCCAAACATTGGATGAGTTGCACCAGGCGTTTTTGCGGGGTTAGTCATATTGCCATCGCGGGCAAGCCTTGCTCCCACAGGACCGCGCCTTGAATGCCATGGGGGCAAGGCTGCTCCCCAAAAAGCAGCATCTGGAGTACCTGTGGGAGCAGGCCCCCCAAAAGGTAGCATTTGGAATGCCTGTGGAAGCAGGTTTG
>NZ_ATLN01000017.1:0-213307 GCF_000416195.1 Pseudomonas sp. CFII68 | reverse complement strand
TGCTCGCGATGGCGGTGGATCTGCTTGCATCAATGCTGATTGTGGCACCTTCGCGAGCAGGCTCGCTCCCACATTAATTGGATTGGAGTACGACCGGGAGAACCAGGCCGGCTATCAGGCCGCCTCGCGAGCAAGCTTTGCTCCCACAGATCTGATGGGTGTACGACCGGGAGAGCCAGGTCGGCTACTAGGCCGCCTCGGCGTGGACGTGGATCTCGGGCGCCCCGTTAACCACGCTGGCCGAACGCAGGCATGCCGAGCCTAAGCGAGGCACCGAGTGGTGGGGCAGAAGCGTTTTGCTTACTTTTGACTGGGCCAGCTTCCGGGCTTCTCAAAAGTGAGCCGCTGTAAGAGCGGAACCGTCAGTGGCCGTTACCGAAGAAACGGATATGCACACCAAAGCAAGTAGATACCGGCTCAAAAAACGGCGCTTTCCATTCCTGAAACAAGCACCATCTACACCCTATCCATCAACGTCCGCTGGGCATCCGCCTCTCCCTGCAACAGCTCAATTACCCAGTCGATAAAGACCCTCACCCTGGGCGACAACTGTCGATGGGGCGGGTACACCGCTGAGATCGGCCACGTCGGCACGCTGTAGTTTTCAAGTACCTGAACCAACCTGCCCCCGGCCAACTGCTGTTGCACGTGATAACGCGGCACCTGGATCAAGCCGAACCCCGCTTCACAGGCCGTCACATAGGCGTCGGCATTGTTGACGTTCAAGTCACTGGGCAATTGCATTTCGCGCACCCGCCCCGCCACCTCGAATTCGAACGGGAAGAACCGTCCATTGCCAGACGCAAACCCTATGGCCCGGTGCGCCGTCAAATCCTCCAACCGCCCGGGCGTGCCGACGCGGGCCAGATAGCCAGGGCTGGCGCACGTCAGTTGATGCAGGCGCACGATGGGGCGCGCCACCAGCGCCTGGTCGACGACATTGCCGGCGCGGATTGCGCAATCCACGCCCTCGCGCTGCAGATGGACCTGGCGGTCATGAAAACCCATGTCCAGTTGCAACGCCGGGTAGCGGCGATAGAAATCCGGCAGGCGCGGCAAGATCCAGGTGCAACCAAAGGCGATGGGCATGTCCACTTTCAAGGTGCCGCGCGGTTGGCTGCGTTGCGCCGATAACGAACTTTCCAGGTCATCGAGGTCGTCCAGCAACTGGCCGCTGCGCTGGTAATACGCTTGCCCATCGAGCGTTGCGCGCACCTGCCGGGTGGTGCGTTGCAACAGTTGCACGCCCAGATGGGCTTCCAACTGTTGGATCAGCAGGCTGACGGTGGCCCGGGGCAGCCCAAGGTCATCGGCCGCCTTGCCAAAACCGCCCAGTTCAACGATGCGCCGGAACACCTGCATGGCCTGTAATCGGTCCAATCTCGCGCCTCACTATTTAGATATCACGAATAGTTAAACCAATAATCGTGGATTTATCCAGGAAACCGCTTGATAGAGACTGCACAGGTCGTTCATTTCCAGGAGCTATCAGCATGAAGACTCGCCAACTCGGCCATCACGGCCCTCACGTTTCCTCCATCGGCCTGGGCTGCATGGGCATGTCGGACTTCTACACCACCGGCGTGGACGAACGCGAAGCGATTGCCACGCTGCACCGCGCCGTGGAACTGGGCGTGACGCTGTTCGACACCGCCGACATGTACGGGCCGCATACCAACGAAGAACTGCTCGGACGGGCCCTGCGTGGCAAGCGTGACGGCCTGTACCTGGCGAGCAAGTTCGGCCTGGTGCGCAGCAGCGATCCCCATGCCCGCGGCGTCAATGGTCGCCCCGACTACGTCCGGCAATCTGTCGACGGCAGCCTCAAGCGCCTCGATACCGATTACCTCGACCTCTACTACCAGCACCGCATCGATCCTGACGTGCCCGTCGAAGAAACCATCGGCGCCATGGCCGAGTTGGTCAAGGCCGGCAAGGTCCGCCACATCGGGATCTCGGAAGCCAGCGCCGAGACCATCCAGCGAGCCCACGCCGTGCATCCCCTGGCAGCGGTGCAAAGCGAATACTCGCTGTGGTCCCGCGAGCCCGAACACAATGGCGTGCTCGCTACTTGCCGGCGCCTGGGCATTGCATTCGTCGCCTACAGTCCCTTGGGCCGGGGCTTTCTGACTGGCGAGCTGAAATCACCGGAGGACTTCGCCGCCGATGACTATCGCCGCTTCAACCCGCGCTTCCAGGCCGACAACTTCAATCACAACCTGGCGCTGGTAGAGCGGGTCAAGGCATTGGCCTTGGACAAGGGCATCAGCGCTGCGCAATTGGCCTTGGCCTGGGTATTGGCCCAGGGCGACCACGTCATCCCGATCCCGGGCACCAAGCAGCGCAAGTACCTGGAGAGCAACGTGGCAGCTTCTTCAGTGGTGTTGAGCGCTGGTGAATTGGCCCAGCTGGACGGGATTTTCGCAGGCGAAGGCGCCGTGGCGGGCGACCGATACCAGGCGCACACGATGACGTTGTTGAACGGTTGATCCTGCGGCTGGGCTGGCAGTTTCGACAGGCCGGATTCAAGCAGGCGCCAGCCCAGCCGATAACCCTATACAATAATAGCTCCCAGACCTCCGGGTTCTGCCAGTTGCATAGGGTAATGATCAATGGATTGGCCGCTGAATCGCCTGCTGATGTGGGGCGTCCTGATGTTCCTCGCTGCAAGCGCTTGTGCGGCAGAGGCGCCGCTGCGCATCGTGACCGAGGAGCTACCGCCCTACAACATGACGCAGAACGGCCGAATGACCGGCATGAGCACCGAGGTGGTCCAGGCCGTGCTCAAGGAAGTCGGCATGGACGCGCCTATCCATTCCATGCCGTGGGCCCGGGCCTACGAACTGGCGCTCAATGAAAGCAACGTATTGATCTACTCGATCGTCCGCACGCCTGCACGCGAATCGCTTTTCCAGTGGGTCGGCAGCATCGGCCCGACGCAGTGGTACATCTACTCGCTGGCGGACCGGCCGGTGAAACTCGACTCGCTGGCCGATGCCCATGGGCACCAGATCGCCACGGTCAATCAGGACGTGGGTGAGCAATACCTGGTCTCGAAGGGCTTTCGCATCGGCGAAGAACTGCAGTCGAGCACCAAGTACGAACACAACTACCGCAAGCTCAAGGTCGATCACGTGGAGCTGTGGATTTCCAATGAGCTCAACGCGCTGTACCTGACGCGCCAGAATGGCGAAGACCCGGACAAGTTGCTGATCCGCTCGCTGGCGCTGCCCGAGCTAAGCAGCGCCGATGGCTTGAGCATGGCATTCAGCCGTAATACGCCGGCCGATACGGTGGCGAAATTCCGTGCGGGCCTGGAGACCGTCCGCCGCAATGGCGTCTACGATGCCATCCTGCGCAAATGGTTATGACATGGATGCAAATTTTCGTACTGCGTCCTCCCTGCAACCACAGACCAAGGCGTTCAGCTCCCTAGGGCGCCGCCTGGTGCTGGCAACGCTGCTGTTCTGCCTGCTCTTTACCCTGGCGATGGTCACCTGGCGTACCTGGCTGGCCTGGGAAAACAACCTGGCGGAAATGAATTCGGAGCTGGCCCTGATCGATCAGGTGTTCCAGAACACCCTGGCCCATGCCATATGGGAACTGGACCGTGAATCCCTCGACCAGCAAATCAGCAGCGTCGCCACGGCAGCCCCCGTGGGTCGCGTGGCGTTGAACATCCTGCGCCCCGGGCAAGCCCCTGAAGTCATCGAAATCAATCGATACGCCGCCGATCAATCGGGCGTGGTGCCGGTGCTGCGTCGAGAGCTTATCGCGCATCCCTACGCCGGGGCCCATGAAAAAGTCGGCGAGCTGACCATCGAAGGCGACAACAACCTGCTTTGGGAACGCCTCTGGGGCGAAGCACGCAGCATCGTCATCACCCAGCTCATCCAGTCCTTGCTGCTGGCCGGGTTGGTCATGACCGTGTTCAATCGCCTGGTGACCGTGCATGTGGTGCACATCGCCCGGCACCTGGGCGAACTGGCGCCGCAAACCCTCATGCGGCACCTCAAGCTGCAACGGGCTGTGCAGCGCCAGGACGAACTGGGCCTGCTCGAATTCCAGGTCAATACACTCCAGGACAATCTGCGCGCCCATCTGGAGCGCCAGCATTCGGACGAACTGGCCCTTGCCGCCAGCCGCGACCAAATGGCCGAACTGGTCGAGGCCCGCACCGCAGAATTGAAGGCGGCCAACCAGGCCCTCGAAGCACTGTCACGTCACGACGATTTGACGGGGCTGGCCAACCGTCGCTATTTCGACGAGTTGAAGGACATCGAGTTTCGCCGGGCGATCCGCCACAAGACCCCGCTGGCCGTGCTCATGTGCGATGTCGATTTCTTCAAGATCTACAACGACACCTACGGCCACATGCAAGGCGACTTGTGCTTGAAAGAGATCGCCGAGACCTTGCGCAGCGTGTTCGGCCGCTCTGGCGAACTGACTGCGCGCGTCGGCGGCGAAGAGTTCGTCGTGGTCCTGCCCAACGTCGACGCCGCCCTGGCCTGCGAGGCCGCCCAACGTTTCCGTGCAAGCCTGGCAGAACGTGAACTGCCCCACAGCGGTTCCAAGGTATCGCCGTTTGTCACCGTGAGCATCGGCGTCGCCGAGTTGGACCCGGAGACCATGGACCATTTCGATCAACTGCTGCAACGCGCCGACCAGGCGCTGTACCGGGCCAAACACCAGGGGCGCGACTGCGTCGCCCTGTAAACCATCGCGTGCCATGAGGTCTGTATATGCACTATCGCCTGATACTCTGCTCGTGCTTGCTCCTCACCTCGATCAGTCTGCAAAGCCACGCCGAGGCGATCGAAGTCGTGACCGAAGACTCCCTCTACGCCTACCAGCGTGACGACAAGGTCGTCGGGCCGGGCAGTCGCATCGCCGAAGAAACGCTGAAAAACGCGCAGCTCACCGACTACAGCCTGTCGCTGTACCCGTGGGCCCGGGCCTATGAAAAAGCCCTGCACGAACCTAACGTGCTGATCTTCCCGTTGGACCGCACCCCAGCCCGCGAGCAACTGTTCAAGTGGGTGGGTGAAATACATCGGGTGGCGAGCCGGCTCTATAAGCTGCGCGACAATAAAGACATAGCCGTCAACAACCTCGAGGAGGCCAAGCAGTACAGCATCGGCGTGGTGCGAAACGACGCCAAGCAGATTTACCTGCAACAGCGTGGGTTTACCCGGCTGGTCATCTCGGCCAACAACCACGACAACTTTCAAAAACTGCTGAATCGCCAGATCCAGTTGCTGCCGATGCCGGAGAACACCGCGCGCCTGATGAGCCAAGATGCCCAAATGGATTTCACTTCGCTGGAAGAGGTCTACATCCTCGACGAACAACCCCACAAGGTCCACCTGGCGTTCAGCCTGAGCACACCGGATGAAGTCGTCGCCAAGGCCCAGCGCGCTTTCGAGCAGCTCAAGGCTTCCGGTGAAGTGGCGCGGATCATGAGCGAACAGCGGTAGACTCTGGGGGATCACACCACAAGCAACGATGAGGTATGTCCCGATGAGTAAAGCGTCCTACGTTCCGCCCCAGGTCTGGAAAAACGACGCCCCGTCTGGCGGCCAGTTCGCCAGCATCAACCGCCCTATCGCCGGGCCGACCCATGAAAAAATCTTGCCGATTGGTAAACAGCCGCTGCAGCTCTACTCCCTGGCCACGCCCAATGGTGTGAAGGTGACCATCCTGCTGGAGGAACTGCTGGCGCAGGGTCATACAGGCGCGGAATACGACGCCTGGCTGATCCGCATCAGCGAAGGCGACCAGTTCTCCAGCGGTTTTGTCGAGATAAACCCCAACTCCAAGATCCCGGCCCTGCTGGATCGCAGCGTGGAGCCCGGTATCCGGGTCTTCGAGTCCGGCTCGATCCTGCTGTACCTGGCGGAAAAATTCGGCGCCTTCCTGCCCACCGACCTGGCAGGTCGCACCGAAACATTGAACTGGCTGTTCTGGCAGATGGGCTCCGCCCCGTACCTGGGCGGTGGCTTCGGGCATTTCTACGCGTATGCGCCGGAGAAACTCGAATACCCGATCAATCGCTTCACCATGGAAGCCAAGCGTCAACTCGACGTCCTGGATCGCCGCCTCGGCGAAAGCCAATACCTGGCAGGCGATGACTACACCATCGCCGACATCGCGGTCTGGCCCTGGTATGGGCAACTGGTGCGCAACAACGTGTACGGCGCCGCCGAATTCCTGAGTGCCCACGAATACACCCATGTGCAGCGCTGGGCCGAAGACATTGCCAAGCGCCCCGCCGTCCAGCGCGGACAGCGGGTCAACCGCACGTGGGGAGATGAGGCGAGCCAAGTGCCGGAGCGGCATGAGGCTGGGGACTTGGGCTGAGGCCCTGTGGGAGCGGGCTTGCTCGCGAAAGCGGTGGATCAGCTGGCATTGATGCTGAATGTGCCGACACCTTCGCGAGCAAGCCCGCTCCCACACTGGACGGGTGATGAACCTCGGTTTCTCGACCAGCACAGCCCCCCTCTGTGGGAGCGAGCCTGCTCGCGAAAGCGGTGGATCAGCTGGCATTGATGCTGAATGTGCCGACACCTTCGCGAGCAAGCCCGCTCCCACACTGGACGGGTGATGAACCTCGGTTTCTCGACCAGCACAGCCCCCCTCTGTGGGAGCGAGCCTGCTCGCGAAAGCGGTGGATCAGCTGGCCTCGATGCTGAATGTGCCAACGTCATCGCGAGCAAGCTCGCTCCCACAGTTTTTTCCCCAGCTTTTCGTCAAGTGTTCAGCGGCTGGCTTCCAGCTTGTACCCATCGCCCGCCGACGCCGGAGTCGTTTCATTGGCCAGGGCAAAGACACACTCGTCCAAATAAGGCCTGACGTCCGCCCATTTCTTGCCATCGGCGATAAATCCCCGCAGCTTCTTGCCCGCATCCACCACATCCGGTTCATGCGCCATCAACATGAGCCTGGCGACTGAACTGGCATCACCGTCCTTGTGCTTGGCATGATCCTGCCGAGCGTAAGAGTGAAACGCCTCAATCCTCCCCAGCGCAGCCTCGGTACGGCCCATGCACTTGTCACCCAGGATCTCTTCGCGCCGCTGTGCGTGCCCCCCGGCAAAGCTGTCCTGGACAAGGTGAAGCAAACTGCCAAACGCCACCTGGTTCACATTCGCCCGCAGCCATGGACGCCCGACAGCAAAAAGATCCTGCACCGTCTGCCCGTTATTGAAATGCTGCTCCCAGCCTTCGATCTTGATGTCTTTCAAATAGGTATTGATGGGATAGGTTCCATCGGCAACCCCCCAGGCGAACTCGGCCCACATCATGATTTCACGCTTGGTCTTCTCCGGCGCGTCACCCTCTTGGGAAGCCATTGAGTGCAAGAATTGCAGGTCGCCGAAATGCGAACGGGAGATGTAGTTTCCCGCCCCCATAAACGCTATTGGATCAGAGGCGCTTATGCTCTCCGCCTTCTCGAAGAGATTGACCCAGCACCGCGTCTGCGAAATAAACCCAACCGAGTAGCGACCATTGCAACCCTTGGTCTTGGCATCTTCCGCGCCCGGCATGAACACCGGATCATCGTTCCAGCGAACCCCGGCAATGATGTAGGCGCCAGCATTCTCCAGATTGGGGTTGCTGCAATCCTGCCAATCCCCGTCGCACCCATAGATCTTCTGCGTCAGCGCCTCATGGGCAGGATCGGAAAAATTATGCAGCGCAAAACTGGCGAAAGGCACCGTCGCCTTATAGGAAACCCCATATTTCTTGGCCATCTCCCGCTCAGCCAAGGTGCCATCCGGCGAGAGTTGAAAAGCGTTGACCTGGCCGATGCAACCCAACAAAACACCCCAGGCCACTCCGGACACGGCTTTGTATGTATTCATGGATCGTCTCTGCAACGGGCGATGACGAGCAGGTTCTCGTCTCGCACCTGGGGTTGTGGTGGGCGTGATAAATGGCAAGACGCCACCGTCGATAGCATAGCGGGTGTCGCTTTGCCGTCCAGGCGTCATAGGGCTGATTTTTTTCATAGGTTTCTCCTGGGCCCCATACGAAAGTCGCTGATCAACAGGCGGAGTAAACCCCAACCAAAAGCCCCTATGGGCCGCCCCCGCAAATAGCACAAGCTCACGCCCATACAAGCCCCCAGCCGTGAGCGCTACAGAGAAAGGACTCCGCACGCATACCGCGTACGCGCCACGTCGCACTCACCGAGTCCAGCCATGAACCTACTGAATCTATTCAACAAGGCCCGCGCCCAGACTCAAGGCGCGGTCAGCGTGGCCTGCACCTCTGCTGAATTGGACCAGGCGCTGGCCAACATACGTATTACCCCGGTGCTGATCACTGGATTCGTCTCCCCGCACCTGGATATTGACCAGATCGCCGCCAAGGTCAAGAAGCGCTTCGCCCACAGCACCATCAGCCTGTGCACGACGTCAGGTGAGCTGTGCAACGGTGCGAACACGCTGTACTGCCAGACCGGCGAAACCTGGGATCGGGTGGTGCTGCAGCTGTTTGACGCCAGTGTGATTGTGTCGGCCGAGGTGGTGATGGTGCCGCTGGAGTGCGAGGACATTCGCGGTGGCGGCAAGCGCTTGACCATGCGTGAGCGAATCGCCAGGTTGGTGACTAACATCAAGCAGGCGCAAGTGAGCACGCCGATTGATCATCGCGACACCTTGGCCTACGTGGTGTTCGATGGTCTTTCGGCTTCCGAGTCGTTCTTTATGGAGGCACTCTATGAGTCGGGACGTTTCCCTTGCCTGTTCGTCGGCGGCTCGGCCGGTGGCAAGACCGATTTCAAGAAGACCCTGATCAGTGACGGGCAACGCAGTTATCAGAATCATGCGCAGATTGTCTTCCTGAAAACCGCGGCGGACGTGCGCTTCGGGGTGTTCAAGAGTCAGAACTTCCAACCGGCCGGGCTGACGTTCAGCGTGCTGACCGCGTCGGTCGAAGACCGCACCATCGACCAGGTCATCGACAGCCGTGGCAACATCAAGAGCATGGTCCAGGCGCTGTGCGATGCATTCGAGTGCAGTGCCCAGGCGCTGGAAAAGAAGCTGGCCGATTATTCATTCGCCATCCGTGTGGGCGATGAGCTGTTCGTACGCTCCATTGCCCGCATCGACTATCAGCAGCAGATCATCCAGCTGTTCTGCGACGTGGCGCCCGGCGAAGAGCTGGTGATGGTCAAGCGCACGCCCCTTCGCGAGGCGACCCGACTCGACTACGAGAAATTCCTCAAGGGCAAGGGCGGTCGTCCGGTGGCCGCTATTCTCAACGACTGCATCCTGCGCCGGCTCAACAACAGCAGCGACCTGGGCAGCATGGCCGGTATTTTCGGGGATGTGCCTTTGGCCGGCTTCTCGACGTTTGGTGAAATCCTCGGCTTGAACCTTAACCAGACACTCACGGCGATTTTCTTCTTCAGAGTCACCAAGGGCGCCCAATTTGTCGATGAGTACGTCGATAACTTCATCGCTCACTATGGCGAGTTCAAGGCGTTTTTCCTGCGCCGCCAGATCAAGAAACTGGCCGGCCTGAACCATGTCGTGGTCAAGCAGATCATGGCGTTCAAGATGAATGATTTCAGCAGTGCCTTGGACACGCGCGGCCTGGACAACACCATCCTGCCGGTGTTCGACGGCCTGACCGACCTGGGCCAGGTATTGGCCCAGGCCAGCCAGCAGCAGGCGCAGATGGCGACGCAAATCAAGCACTACTCAGGTGAGCTACACCTGTCGATGGATGACCTGACGGGCACGATCGACCGGCAAAACAGCGTCGCCGAACAGGCCGGCTCGACCGTCGAACAGCTTGCCACGCAAGCGGGTGAAGCGGTGGTCGGCGCCCGTGCGCTTGCCAGTTCGAGCTTGCGTATTCAGTCGATCGTACAGGTCATCCAACAAATCGCCGGACAGACCAACCTGTTGGCCCTCAACGCCGCCATCGAAGCAGCGCGCGCCGGTGAGATGGGCAGAGGGTTTGCGGTGGTGGCTGATGAGGTCCGCAAACTCGCGGAAATCACCCGCAAGAATGCTGCGGAAATCGGCGTGGACATTGACCTGCTCTCGACGGAGATCCAAGGCGTCGCCCAACAGATCGAAGACCAGTCCGTCGCCGTCAGCGCCCTGCGCGAGATGCTCGATGCCCTGGAAGACTCGAGCCGCACCACCGAAGGCACCGCGCAACGCACAAAGGCCATCGCGGACACCTTGACCGGGCTGACTCACGCCAGCGCTTGAGCAATTGCCGCAGATACCCTGTGGGAGCGAGCTTGCTCGCGATAGCGGTCGGTCAGCTTGCGCTGAGGTTGAATGTGCCGCCGTCATCGCGAGCAAACCTGGCTCCCACACTGCTGCATTTCACGCGATATGCAACGCCCGGCCCTTGACCTCCACGAGGGCATTGGCCAGGGCAACCTGGAACAGTTCGACCAACACGTCGATCTCCTCGGCCCGGATGATCAATGGCGGCAGGAACCGCACAACGGCACCATGGCGCCCCCCGAGCTCCAGAATGACGCCCAAGCGCAGGCATTGACGCTGGATTGCCTGGGCCAATGCCGTATCGGCTGCTGGGACACGACTGTCGCTCGCCGTGTCACTGACGATTTCCACACCCACCATCAGTCCTCGGCCGCGTACTTGGCCCAGGCAAGCATAGCGGTTCTGCAACTGGCGCAGAGCCCCCATGAGTCGTTGCCCCATGACATCGGCATGTCCCGGCAAGTCTTCGCTGATGATATGGCGCAGCGTCGCAGCCCCCGCCGCCATCGCCATTTGATTGCCGCGGAATGTACCGGCATGGGCACCTGGTTTCCAGGTATCCAATTCTTCGCGGTACACCATCACGGCTAACGGTAGGCCACCACCGATGGCTTTGGAGAGTACAAGGATATCGGGCTCAATATCCGCGTGCTCGAACGCAAACAGTTTGCCGGTACGACCCAGGCCGGTCTGGACTTCATCGATGATCAGCGCCACGCCGAACTTACGGGTCAATTGGCGCAAGCCCTGGAGCCAGCGTATCGGCGCAGGGATCACGCCGCCCTCGCCCTGCACGACTTCGACCACCACCGCCGCAGGTGGCAGCACACCCGACTCCGGGTCGCTGAGCAGTTGTTCGATAAAATGCAACCCGGCATCGACACCGGCTTCGCCGCCAATGCCAAACGGACAACGGTAGTCATAGGGGTAAGGCAGAAATTGCACATCGGCCATCAGCGAGCCCAGTGCCTGTTTCGGCCCCAGGTTGCCCATCAGGCTCAACGTGCCCAGCGTCATACCGTGGTAGCCGCCAGAGAACGACAGAATCGGTTTGCGCCCGGTGGCCGTCCTGGCCAGTTTCAATGCCGCCTCAATGCCATCGGCACCGGTCGGCCCGCAAAACTGGATGCGAGCGTGACGGGCAAAGTTTTCCGGCAGCGCGTTGAACAGGTCTTCGACGAAGCGATCCTTGACCGGTGTCGTCAGATCCAGGGTGTGCAAGGGCAAGCCGGAGTCGAGCGTTTGGCGCATGGCCGCGATGGCTACCGGGTGGTTATGCCCCAGCGCCAGAGTTCCCGCCCCCGCCAGGCAATCCATGAACAGCTGACCTTGGGTATCACGAACATAGAGGCCATGGGCCTCTTGCAGCGCCAACGGAATACGCCGTGGATAAGACCGGGCATTCGATTCACGGGCCGCCTGGCGCTGAAGATACGGGTTGGTGTTCAGTTCACGCGGTGCTTGCTGGCGAAACTGTTCCAGCGTGAAGGTTGCGCTGGATGATAGACGGGGCTGGACGCTTTCCATATTGAATCCCTGAGGTAAAAACTCTGTCGCGGGCGATCAGCCCTGTCCTTGTACTTGCATGGCCTGGCGCAGGCTCAGCGGGCGCATATCGGTCCAGACCTTTTCGATATAGTCCAGACACTCTTGCTTGCTGCCTTTCATGTCGAGCGTGCGCCAGCCATTGGGCACGCTTCGATAATCCGGCCAGATCGAGTACTGCTCCTCATCATTGACTACAACCAGAAAGCGCGTATCCGGACTGTCCAAACTCATTGCTTGCTCCTTGACTGACATGGCGGAAAGACGCCTACGATACAATACTAATGGTAGCGATTCTCATTAATTTTTAAAAATTCATACACTGTTCTCAAATTTCCCTATCGACGATGAACAGTCGCAAGACGGCAACGCCCTGTTTATACTTCGAGCCCCTCTGAACGATAACCTCTCTCAATTCGCGGTCCACGGATGAGTCGATGATTCCCAGCCTTGCCCCGCTGTTCACCGGTCCGCTTGCCGAGCATGGTGAAAAGCTGCAACTGCGCAGCCATCCCCGTACAGACGTACCGGGTGACAGGTTCTTCCAGCATGAGTATTTCAGCGCATTCGTCGACGACCTGCAGGTCCGGTACAAAACCGATGAGCGCCTGGCCCTGGTGTCGCTGTGGTCCAAATGGTATTTCAGCACCTTCCTGGCACCGGTGATGGCCGCCAATCTGCTCCAGCAATGCGATCTGCCACTTGCCCTTGCCGACACCGGGATACAACTGGGCAATGACGCCAGGCCACAGGCGTTGCACTTGGTCCATGCCGGCCAGCCTTTGCCACCCTGCACGGCCTTCGAGCGATTTCATACCCTGGTCGAGGATCATCTGGAGCCCGTCATCGAAACCTTGGTCCGTGTCTCCCAGGCATCGCCCCGGTTGTTCTGGAGCAATGCCGGCAACACCTTCGAGTTCGTCACCAGCCGCATCGACCTGCACCCATTGGCCAACGCGTACAGCACCGCACCGGCCAAGGAAATCCTGAATACCCGCCTGCGCCCGAACGGCCGGCGTAATCCTTTGTTCGCCCCCGTGCAGTACCACGATATCGGCGAGGACGAGCCACAGCGCCTGAGGCGCATCTGCTGCATTCGCTACCGCCTTCCCGGCGTCGGCTATTGCAGCAGTTGCCCACTCGATGAATGCAAACGGCAGGAACAGCCCGTTTAACTGCAGCCTATTTCGCCAGTTGAAAAGGGTTCTCTGTCGCTCGGTCGTAGTCCACGAGATGGCCGTAGTCGAGACGATAGACCCGGTCGGCAACATCGAAATAGCGGTCGTCATGGGTGATTGCAATCACCGTCTTGCCGGCCGCCTTCAGCTCGGGCAGCAGTTCGTTGTAGAACACGTGGCGGAACACCGGGTCCTGATCCGCCGCCCATTCGTCCAGCAGGAACACCTCCCTGCCCTCCATCATCAGCAGTAACAGTGCCAGGCGCTTGCGCTGGCCCTGGGACAGGGCCGTGGTCGACAGGCGCCCGGCAGCGAACTCGACTTTATGGGCCAACCCAAGGCGGTCCAGGTAATGATCCACCCGGGCCTCAAGCCCCTCATGATTGCCCGCTTCGCCCAGCACATCGGCGAACAGATAGAAGTCGGCAAAAATGGCGGCGAAATGCTCCCGGTGCCACTCGCTGGTGCCGGTATCGAGCACCACGCCGTTCAGCGAAACCTGCCCAGAGGTGGGAACGTAGAGCCCCGTCAGGAGCTTGGCCAGGGTCGACTTGCCACTGCCATTGCCCCCGACAATGAAAATCAACTCGCCGCGACGAATCGACAGGTCGATAGGCCCCAGCTCAAACGCAAACTCGTCACTTTGCCCGGGATAGCGGTAATGCACGTTTGACAGGCGCAACTCACCGAAGGGTTGCGCCGCTTGCGCAGGGGTCTTGAACTGCACCGTCTCACCCAACGCCAGGGCATCGATGGCCTGCAAGGCAACGTGGCCGCGAATGACCGCAGGAATGGCATCCAGGATCATCGAGATCGGCGTGCGCAGAAACATGATTGCCAGCACGTAACCCACCACGACCTGTTGGCTGAGCAACCCCAGTCCCTGGCCGAGAAAGAACAGCGTACCGATCAGCACGAACACCAGCAGTGTCGTCCAGTTCAGGTTCACCGCCCACAGCGTGTCGGCACGTACCGACGCATCCAGCGAGGCCCGCGCGATCGGTTCGAGCTTGCGCTCATAGAGCAGGTGCCGGCGTTCCCGGCTCAGGCCCAACTCGCAACGCCCCTGGATGGCGGCCTCGAACTGCTCGGTCAACTGGTCATCCTGCTGCCGCACGGCCTGCATCAGAATCTTGACCTTGCGCCCCAGCAGCACATCAAGACCGACCCCAAGGGCAATCACCCCCAGGGTCAGGAAAAAGAACGCCATGCTCAGCCAGGCCATGTAGGCG
Source organism: Pseudomonas sp. CFII68 (assembly GCF_000416195.1). NCBI lineage: Bacteria > Pseudomonadati > Pseudomonadota > Gammaproteobacteria > Pseudomonadales > Pseudomonadaceae > Pseudomonas > Pseudomonas sp. CFII68. The sequence goes on along the minus strand of NZ_ATLN01000017.1, from coordinate 199,097 downwards.
AGCCCCGCCAACAACAGCAAGCCGTTGTACAAGGAAATCGGCAGTTGCTTGAACGCCGTGGCGACGGTGGTCACGTCCTTGGTCAGAGCGTTGTAGATACGCGGGCTGCCCAGCCGTTCAATGCGTTCGAGTGCTGTGCCCAACACCTTGCCCACCAGCCGCAGGCGCAATTGGTAAACCAGGCGATGCCCGATCTGCACCAGCAACCATTGCGACGTGACACCGCTGATGAACAATAGAATCAGCAGGCCACCGAACAGCAACAAGCCCCGGCCGATATCATCGAGTCCATGCTCCAGGCTGCGGTTGATATACCCGATCAGGCCGATACTGGTTGCCGCGCTCAAGGCGCTGCTCAGAATCGCCAGCAGAATGCGCCATCGAGCGTCGTGCAGCAGTTCTTTCAATAACATCATGAGGCAGACACCACCTTGGCAGAGGTTTGCAACAGTAAAGGCAACAGGCTTTCGACCAATCGAGGCTCTGCGAGCATCTCGTGATGCCCCACGTCCAGCGTCCACTGGCGAACAGCTTGATGGGTATGCGCTTGCCACTGGGCACGCAAGTCGGCATGGGCATTGCCGCCCCAGAGCCACAGCGGCACATCAACGGTGGGCAAAGCTTGCTCATACAAGCGCATCTTGATCGCGCGATATTGCGCCAATAGCGTGAGCAAATCAGCATCGGCGGCGCCCCATTGCAGATGCGCGCGCACCTGGGCATCGTTGAGCAACCGGGCAACTCCCTCGGCGTAGTCCAGACCTGCCAACAGGCCCGTCACACGTTCGCGCAGCGGCTCACCGATTGGCTGGGCGTGAGTGCGGCAGTAGAAAGCAAAATCTGCAATCAACTGGCCTGCTTCGTCGCCCTCGCCGGCCAGGCTGCGCTGCGCGTCGTGATCGAGCACCACAAGCCCTTCGACGGTAAAGCCGTTGGCTTGTAGACGGGGTACCAGCATCAATGCCAGCCGCGACGCCAGGCTCCAGCCCAGCAGCACCAGCGGGCGCTGTTTCAGCTGGACAGGGATGCTCGCCACGTATTGCTGCAACAGCACGTCCATGTCGCCCTCATCCCAGCCCTTTTCCAGGGCGGCCAGACCAAAGACAGCGGCTTTACCGCTCAGATTGTCTACCAACGGCTGATAGGCCTGCAGATGCCCTTGCGCGCCATGCACCAGCAACAGGGCCGGCGAATGCTCGTGCGCGTCATTCAAGACTTGCCATGGGCCGCCGCTGTGATCGTTACCCAGGCCATGAACCAGGTCACGCACGGTATGCCGCTCGAACAGCAGATTGGTCGGCAATTCGAGAGACAGGCGCTCGCGAATCAGCGACACCACTTTGATCGCCGCCAGCGAGTGCCCACCGACGTTGAAGAAATTGTCGGTCACCCCCAGCTCGTCGACACCCAACACCTCGCACCAAATCGCCAGAATGGCCGTTTCGAGCTCGCCCACAGGCGCCACGCGAGTGTTCTGCAAACGCTGCCTGGCGCGTTCAAGCAGGTTTTTGCGATCAAGCTTGCCATTGCTGTTCAGTGGCAGCGTCTTGAGTGCAAGGATACCGCTGGGCAGCATGTAGTCCGGTAGCTGGCGAGCCAGGCCGGCGCACAGTTGCTCGGTCGTTTGCGACAGGGCGTCGTCCTTGACCACGAAAGCCAGCAAGCGCCCATGGTCGCCTTCGCCGTCCAGCAGGACAGCGGCCTGCAACACGCCCGGCTGCGCCAACAAAGCCTGTTCGACTTCCGCCAACTCCAGGCGAAACCCACGGATTTTCACCTGTTGATCATTGCGCCCCAGAATGCGTACGGCACCATCGGCCTGGCGCAAAGCAAGATCACCGGTGCGATACAGGCGGTGGCCACTGAGTGGATCGACACCAAAGGCACTGCCACCGACACCGCCCACATAACCGCGCCCGACACTGGCGCCACTGATGCACAATTCCCCGGCCTGGCCTGACGGCACCGAGCGTTGCTGGTCGTCGAGCAGGTGGATGCGGTTATCACCCAATACTTGATTCAAGGCGCTATCACCCACGCCCTGGCTGACATCGATCGCACGCCATAGCACGCCCACTGTGGTCTCTGTCGGACCGTAATGGTTGTAGAGGCGACAGGCAGGCTTCGCTTGGGCCAAACGGCTCAGCAAATGCTCACTGATCGGCTCTCCGCCCAGTACCAGGACCTGACGTGGAAGAATGCCGTTGGGAGCGTGTTCGCCCATCAGCGCTTCGAGGTGCGAAGGCACGATTTTGAGCACGTCCAACGGGTAGCGCTGGAGTTCTTCGGCGAATGCCCGGGCATCGGTCACAGTGGACTGCTCCAGCACATGCACGCAACCGCCCTGCAACCAGGCCGGAAACAACACCGTATTTCCCAGATCCGCGAGCAGTGAAGACACCAGGCCATAATGCCCGGCCTCGGGCAACTGGAGTGCGCGGGTCACTTGCGTGACGTAATGGCGCAATTGGCCTTGCTCGATTTGCACACCTTTGGGCTTGCCGCTGGTGCCCGAGGTATAGAGCACGTAGGCCAGGTCTTGCGCCGAACCCTGCACCGGCGAATCGAACACCGGCCCAGTGCATGCCTGTGACCAGCACAGGGTGTCGACCGAGGTATCGGGCAGCAGCCCCTCTACGTGCAGCAACAAGGCCGGTCGGGCATCATCGATAATGTCGGCCAGCCGCAGCGGTGGTTGTTGAGGATCCAGGGGCAGATAGGCAGCACCGACCTTGAAGCAGGCCAGCATCGCGATCAGCATCTGCGCCCCCCGCGGCAAATACAGGCCAACCACTTGTTCATGGCCGACACCGGCCTGACGCAGGCTGCCGGCCACACGATCGCTCAAGGCATCGAGCTCGGCGTAAGAGAACAGTTGCTCTGCATAGCGCAGCGCCGGCCGATCCGGTTGTGTCCGGGCGTACTCGCGCACGGTGGCGACGATATCGAGATCCGGCGCCAGGGCGGGACGCGTCGGCAACGCCAGCAACTCCTCGGGCAAGTGCGGATCGACACCGTTGATAAGGCCATTGGGCGACTGCAGCAATTGCTCGAGCCAATGGGCGAAGCGCTTGAGCAAGACCTGCATCTGCGCTTCACGGTACAGGCCACGGTCATAGGCCAGTGTCAGTTCCCCGTTGCCCTGGGCATCGAGCGTCAGCTGCAATTGCAACTCGACCGGGGTGTCGAAGGACAGAACTTGCAAACCCTGCAGCAGCGGTGCATGCACGACACGCAGCCCAGTCTGAAAACTGGCACGCCACTCGGGCAATAGCTGAGCCTGACCGACATATTCCTGCCAAGCCACCGCGTTTTCCAGTTGCCGTGCCAATGGTCGGGCCAGGTTGATCCAGGTGCTGTGTTCGGACACCCGCACCACCATCGGCAGCGTCTGCTCGAACAGCCCATAGGCTCCCGAGAGCTCTTCATAGTCATCGCGAGGATCGTGCTGCAAACCCAATTGGCCGTGCTGCTGCCCATTGAGCCTGCCCAGCAATGCGCCCCAGGCGGCCAGGGCCAGTGCTTCGACGGCCACGCCTTCGCGCTCGGCCAGCGCCGTCAACGCCGCTGGCAGTGTCTGCGCAAGCCTTAGCCGAACAACGGCATGGTTGCCGCTGGCGATGCCATAGCGCTCGATCAGGCGCATGCCCGGCACGTCCTGCAAGGCCAGGTTGCGCCAGAACTGCGTGCCCTGCTCGGCATCCTCGTCCAACTGCAGGCCATTGATCCACTCGACGTATTCGCCGTACTGCATGGGTTCAGTTTCAAACGACGCGGCACGTCCCAGCAATTGCGCCTGCAACTGGATCAGGCTGCGCTGATCCAGCGAATAGACCGGGACCGCCAATAGCAGGCAATCGTCGAGTAGCCAGGCCAGCACATCTGGTTGTTCGGCAAGGCAATGCGCCTGGGCCTCACGCAGCCACTGTTGCTCATCATGCCCGTCACCTGAACGTCCCTCACGCCAGCTCAGGCGCAACTCGAAGGGCTCGACCACACGCTGGCGCAGTCCCGTGGCGCCAACCGGGCGCTGGTAGCGCAAGCGCAGCGCTTGATGCTGCTGCAAGCCGTCACGCAGTCGCTGTTGGACAGTGGCCTCGGGCACGCCCGACAGTTGCATCCGAACCCAGCGCCAGGCCTGCGGATTGGCCTGGGCCAGTTGTTTTTGTTGAGGTGAAAGCGTTAGTCCAAGGTCCATCATGGTTTCAACTCTGCGTGTGTCTCTTCGGTCTGCGCCGGCGCAGCCATGACCTGATCACGACCATAGATTTCACCCATGGCCACCACAATTTTACGCTCGCCTTCGAACGGATCCCGGGCGTGCGCAGCCAGCATGTTATCGAGCATGACCACATCGCCCTGCTGCCAGTCGAAGCGCACGGCACAACGGTCGTAGGCAGCGTTGATGGCCTCGATGGCACTTGGCTCAAGCTCGGAACCGTCACCGTAGAACACTTGTCTCGGCATCGCCGTTGCCCCGTCGCGCAGGAACTGCTCACGCACATCGGCATCGAGAAAGGCCGGGTGATAGAGCTGGATCTGATTGAAGAAGCTCTCCTCTCCCGTCAGCGGGTGCAGGATCACCGCAGGGCAAACCTGACGGGTGTGCAGATCGTTGGCGCCGCGCCACTCAAAATCGATATTGCTCTCACGGCAGATCCGCTCGACTTGCTCGCGCTCCTGGGTCTGGAAGAAGTGCTGCCAACTGACGTCCAGGCTGGTGCTGAAATTACGCACGTACATCAATTGTTTGCGACGCAGGTTCGCTTGCAGCCAGGTGGGCAGCTCACGGTAGACCTGGCGGCTGTCGACAATCGGGGTCGCGCCACCGGAAGTGGCGGGCGTCTGGCAGTAAAACCATTGGCGACGCGGCCAGCGATGCTGATGAGCGCTCTCGTTGTGGAACAGAATCATCCGATCCTTGGGATAGGGCGTGGACTTGTAGATATTCTTGCCGCCCTCTTCCTTCGGCAGGTCACCGTACTGGCCATATAACTGAGGGCACAAGGCCTGGCAAAAAGCCTCGAAAGCCGCCGGAGTCGGCAAATCAAAGCCACGCAAGAGAATGCCGCCATGCTCGCGTAGCCAGCTTTCGACCTTCTCACGGTTGGCTTGCGCCCAAATGGCCGGCGCCAGTTCGCGGTCACGCAGTTGAATCAACAAGGGGAACTTCGAACCTTCGCGCAATGGCCGGGCTTCAAAGGGCTCGCGGGTAACGGGCGATCCGCTCTGGCGCATCTTGCCCAATTTGCTCATTTTGCGTTGCAACGGATTGTCCGTGGACATTGCAGCAGCTCCCTTTGGAGTCGGAATCAGGGTGTCGATTGGGTTGTCCGGTGCGCCGAGGGCCATGTCCAGCAGCGACTCGAAAGCTGTACGCAAGCGTTCGACCGTGGCCGGCAGAAACAGGCTGGTGCGATACACCCAGCGCAGGTTGAACACATCGTCGTCTTCGCTGGCGAACAGGGCCATGTCGAACTTGGAATGATGCTGCTCGCCCGTCAGTGGCTCCACCTGCAAATTGCCGAGTTGGCGTTGCTGGCGCGGCGTGTTGTCGAGGACAAACAACGTCTGCAACAACGGGTGGACATTCGCCACCCGTGGCAGCTCCAGGCATTCGACGACACGCTCGAACGGCGTGTCCTGCCAGGCGAATGCTTGCAGGCAAATCTCCCGGACCTGCTGCGCTTGCTCACGCAAACTCAGTTCCGGTTGCACGCGGATACGCAAGGCCAGCAGATTGACGAAAAAGCCGATCAGCGATTCAGTGGCCGGATGCTCGCGGTTGGCGACGTCCGTTCCGATGACCAGATCACGGCCTTGCGTTTCGCGCTGCAGCACGGCGGCATAGCACGTCAGCAGCACCATGAACGGCGACGTTGCGCTTTGCTGTGCGAAAGCCTTCAACCGGCCAACCATGGCCGCAGACAACTGGAAGTCCAGGGCCGCCCCGGCGCCGCTGTCGCGCTCCGGACGGGGAAAATCGAACGGCAGTGGCACCTGCGCGGGAATGCCGGCCAGGGTCTGCCGCCAGAAGTCCAGGCCTTCACGCTGACGCAGTTGTACCGCCGCCGAACCTTGCCATACGGCATAGTCGACGTACTGGATCGCCAGCTCGCTCTGTGGCGGCAGCACACCCGTGCTGTAGGCTTCATAGCCCTGGATCAGTTCATCCACCAGCACGGCGCCGGACCAACCATCGGAGGCGATGTGGTGCATGACCAACTGCAGCACATGTTCCTGTTCGCCGAGGCGGTACAGGACCGCCCGCAACGGTGCCTCGCTGGCGAGGTCGAACGGCCGCAGCGCAACGTCGCGGGCATCGACCGGCCACTGCGCGTCGCTCGACACGATCACTTGCAACGCCACCGACATGTGTCCGTGAATCCGCTGGTACAACTCGCCGTTACGTTGGTGATACGTCGTACGCAAGATGGCATGGCGGTCCACCAGCCGGTGCAATGAACGCTCCAGGGCATGGCGGTCCAGTTGTCCGCGCAAACGCACATTGCTGCTCATGTTGAAGCTGCTGTCAGCCAGGTCCAACTGCTGCATCAACCAGACGCGTTGCTGCGCCGAGGACAAGGGTTGATCAAGCTGCTGGTCGACCTGAGGGATCTGCAACGAAGCCAGATCCAGGTGCTGCGCCAGGCCCTCGATGCGCTGCGCAAGGTCCGCCAGTACCGGCGTTTCGAACAGCCAGCGCAAAGGCACTTCAAAGCCCTGCTCCCGCAAGCGTGCACGCACCTGGGCCGCCATCAGCGAATGCCCGCCCAGTTGGAAGAAATGACCGTCGGCAGGAATCTGTTGCAGGTTCAACACCGCTGCCCAGACCTCGGCCAGCGACGCCTCGCTGGCCGTCAGCGAGCGCTGGACGCCCTCCATACCGCAGTTTTCCAACTGCAAGCGTGGCAGCTGCTTACGATCCACCTTGCCATTGGTATTGAGGGGCAGTTGCTCCAGCGCCTGCAAATGCGTCGGCAACATATAGGCCGGCAAACGCCCCTGTAAGTAGGTGCGGATGGAGGCGGCGTCGGGTGGATTGTCGGGACTCGCTACCCAGAAGGCGGCCAGATGCTCGCCTTGCACGGCCACGACCGCCTGCAGCAGTTCGGGGTGGCTGAGCAGCACGGCCTCGATCTCCCCCAGTTCGATGCGATAACCACGCAATTTGATCTGATCATCGGTACGGCCGAGGTAATACAGCTGCCCATCGGGCTGCCAACGCGCCAGGTCGCCCGTACGGTACAAACGCCCACCCTCGCGACTGAACGGATCGGCAATAAACCGTTCGGCGGTCAACCCAGGCTGCCCGGCATAACCGCGGGCCAGACCGTCACCGGCAATATAAAGCTCGCCCACACAGCCAGGAGGTACTTCGCACAAGTGCTCATCAAGGACATGGCAGCGGGTATTGAGCAATGGCCGGCCAATGGGTGCGACGGGCAACTGCAGGGCACCGATCGGCGCCTGAGTGGACCACACCGTGGTTTCTGTCGGGCCGTAGACGTTGACGAGGTGAGCCACGCATTGGCTGAGCTCGGTCGCCATTTCCGCCGCCAGCGCCTCACCACCGGCCAGGGCCACACGCCCGGCCAGCACCGTGCGATCGCCTTGCAGCAACATCGCCCAGGTTGCCGGGGTGGCCTGGATGAGATCCACGGCCTGGTCCTGAATCAGCCGTGCAAGCAACATGGGGTCCTGTCGCTCTTCATCATCGGCCAACACCACGGTGCCGCCGCGCACCAGCGGCAGGCACAGCTCCAGGCCGCAAATGTCGAAGGTCACCGTGGTCAAGGCCAGATAACGCTGCACGTTTTCCAGTGGCAGCGCCTCTTCCATGGCTAGCAGGAAGTTGGCGAAATTCCCTCGACTGATCTGCACGCCCTTGGGTTGCCCGGTCGATCCGGAGGTGTAGAGCGTGTAGGCCAACTGTTCAAGCGTCGTCGCCAATGCCGGGGCTTGTGCAGGGAACTGAGCCAATGGCAGGTCCGCCCACAGGCAGCTGCGCAGGTGTCCGGGCAGGTCCGCGAACAGCTTGTCGCAGAGCAGCAATTGCGGCCGAGCGCGGGTGAGAATCTGCGCCTGACGTGCCGGTGGATGAGCTGGGTCGAGCGGCAGGTAGCAAGCACCGGCCTTCTGAATCCCCAACAGGCACACCAGCAGTCTTTCGTCCCGAGGCAGGCAGAAGGCAATCGTCGACTCCTGCCCTATACCCTGCGCCAGCAGCCAATGGGCCAGGCGATTGGCTTGGGCATCCAGCGCCGCGTAGCTCAAGCGGCGATCAGCGCAGCACACCGCGATACGCTCAGGATGAACGGCGGCCTGTACTTCAAAGCGCGTGACAAAATCGGCCTCGCTGTGCAGATGCACGGACTTGCCCGCCGCGGCCAAAGTTGCGACTGAGCCCAGGGGGACTTCCAGCAAGCGCTGCTGAAGATCGAGGCTGACCAGGCTGGCGAGCAATCCCTGGTAATCCTCCATCAGTCGTTGGGTGGTACCGGGGTGCAACAGAGCAGTCGCGTATTCGACAATCAAGCCGGTACGCGCATCCGTGCCGCGGCCTTGGGTGAACAGATTGAACGTCAGGTCGAACTTGGCACTCACCACGCCGTCCGGCAACGCCAGTGTTTCCACGCTGATGCCCGGCAGGTTGAGGCGGCGCGAATCCCGATGATCGGCCTGGTAGTTGAACATCGCCTGGAACACCGGCGTGCGATCCAGGCTGCGCTCGACATCCAGCATGTCCAGCAGTTGCTCGAACGGCAGCGCCTGATGGGACAAATCATCGGCCAAACGCCCGTTCAGGGCCTGGATAAAGGCTTGCAGGCTTTGCCGGGCGTCAATCTGCACCCGATGCGCCAGTGTGTTGACGAACAAGCCAACCAATGCCTGGCTCTCGACCGATTCGCGCCCTGCCACTGGCAAGCCAATGGCGAAATCATTGCGTCCGCCATGACGCCAGAGCAGGAGCTGGTAGGCGGCGAAATACAGTACGAAGGGCGTGACACCCAGGGCCCTGGCCCGGGAGTCGACAGCCGCGCTCAACGAGCCGGGCAAGGCCAGCTCGCTGCGGGCGCCAGCGTAGGCCTGCAGCGCCGGTCGCGTGCAGTGGTCGGGCAGCTCCAGCGGTTCGTTGCTCAGACCTTGCAAGCGTTGTTGCCAATAGCCCCGCAACTGGCTGCCCTGCTCCCCGTCCAAATCTCGCCGTTGTGCGTCGATCAATGGCAACAATCCGCTCGTCACAGGCGTGGCCCGGTCCTGGTAGATCAGCGCAAAGTCCTCGACCAACAAGCCCATGGACCAACCGTCCACGGCAATGTGGTGCACATTGAACAGCAACCGGTAATCACCCGGCGCAAGACAAAATACGTCGATTGCCAGCAACGGCCCCTGCACCAAGTCAAAAACGCGCTTGGCGGCCCCGGCAATGGCCGCTGCCTGGTGTGATTCATCCAGGTCATGGAGGTCATGCACATTGAAGAGTGCAGCGGCCTTCTCATCCAGGCGCTGCCAGACCTGCCCCTGCTCTTCGAAGAACCGGCAGCGCAGTGCGTCATGGCGCGAAACAAGGACCTGGCAAGCGCGCTGCAATCGTGGCACGTCCAGATCGCCGCGCAAGGCCAACAATTGCGTAACGTTGTAAGCCGTTGCAGCAGGATCGAGTTGTTGCATGAACCACACCCGTTGCTGGGCATGGGACAGTGCACGTGGCGGCGCCAAGGCTTCGGTTACCGGCGGCGGTGCAACCGCCGGCGACGCTGAGGAGGTCAGAACCCCAGCCAGTTGCCGGGCGCTGGGGTTCTCCAGCAATTGCCGGGGCATCAGGCGCAGTTCAGCCTGACGCAGACGCGCGATCAATTGCAGGCTGAGGATCGAATCCCCCCCTTCGGCAAAGAAATCGGCGTCTGGCCCCAGGCCAGGCTGTTCAAGCAACTCGCGAAAAGCCGTGAGGACGGTCAGCAACACCGGGTCCAACCGGCCGTCGATGCTCAGGGCCATGGCCGCCAGGGTGGGGTGTTGCAGGACATCGCGCGGTTGCAACTTGAGTCCTTCGCGCGCAGCCAGGCCGATCAATTGCAGACTGAGAATCGAATCGCCACCGAGGGCGAAAAAATCATCCTCGCGCCCGACGTGTGCGCAATCGAGAATCTGACACCACAACTGCGCCAGGCGCTGTTCCGTGGCGCCGATCGGCGGCCGGGCGGATGCATCGGCCAACTCTGTCTCGGTCGGTTCAGGCAATGCACGCCGATCCAGCTTGCCATTGGCCGTCAGCGGCAACGTATCCAGCACCCACCAATGACCGGGCACCATGTGCTCCGGCAACTGGCGCTTGGCCTCGGCTTGCAGAGCCGCCAGTGCTTCGGTTGCCAGGGCAGGACTGAGATACGCCACCAGTTGCGTGCGCCCTTTCACCTCGCAGGCCAGCACCGCCCCTTCGCGAACCTGAGGCTGTGCATTGAGCCAGGCGCTGACTTCGCCCGGCTCCACGCGAAAACCGCGGATCTTGACCTGATCGTCCTGGCGCCCCAGGAACACCAGGTGCCCACTGCGATCCAGGCGAACCCGGTCACCACTGCGATAAAAGCGTTGCCCCTGGGCAGTAGAGCCGAATACTTGCGCGGTCAACTCAGGTTGACCGAGGTAGCCCTGGGCGACCTGAGGGCCTGCGATCAGCAGCTCGCCGGCGACACCCAGCGGCACCGACACGTCATTGCCGTCGACGATGCGCAAATGGCAATCCGCTAACGGCTGGCCCAAGGGCAGGTACAGACCCGAGTCAAGGGCGTCGAGGGCCTGGATTTCTCCGCTGATCACGCCGACCGTGGTCTCCGAAGGACCGTAATGGTTGAAGATGCGCAGTTGCGGTGCCAATTCACGCACCCGTGCAAACAAGGTCTGATCGAAACCCTCACCGCCCAGGATCAACACATCCCTGGGCAAGACGCGTCGGGCATCGTCCAGCGCCAACAGCCCGCGTAAATGCGACGGCGCGATTTTCAGGCAATCCACCGGCTGCTCGTCGAGAAAGTCAGCCCAGCCTGGCGGATCGAAGGTCAACGAGGCTGGCGGCAGAATCAGCGGATCGCCGGCATTCAGCCCGGCGAACACGCAGGTCAGCCCCAGGTCCGCGGCCACGGTCGCCAACGTCGCCCAGCGGCTACCCGCCTTGGCTTGCACGCGTTGACCGATCGCGCTCGCGTAATGCCCCACGTTGCCATGAGTGACCAGGACACCTTTGGGCTGACCGGTCGAACCCGAGGTATAGATGAGGTAGGCAGGCAGGTGCGGCTGACTGAGGCTCTCGCCCAGCCCCTCGGCGGCCACTGCGGACAAGTCGGCGGCACTGAGTACCAGCCGCGCCATGTCGGCGTCCGTTTCAGGGGCCTCGGCCAGTGTCACCCACAGCCTCGCGCCACTGTCCTGCACCAGCTGCGCCAGTCGCTGTGGCGGCTGTGCCGGGTCAAGGAACAGACACACCGCACCGCGTTGCCAGCAGGCCAGCATCGCCAGCAGTTGTTCCGCGCAACGCGGCATGCACAACGCAACCACCTGGCCCGGGCCGATGCCCTGCCCGGCCAGTCGCGCAGCCAGCGCGCGGGTCGCGGCACCGAGCGTGGCATAGTCGACGGTTTGCCCAGCGCTGCACAACGCTGCCGCGTTCGGCGTGTGCGTTGCCCAGTGCAGCACCTGCTGATCCAACGGCAAGGGCATCGCGCCCAACGCGGGGCCATTCAGTTCACTTGGCGGCGAAATCAGTTGCAGTTCGGCCAGACGTCGCTGGGGATGGCTTGACGCCTCTTGGAAAATCGCCAGCAAGTCATCCAGCATCTGCTCGACCGTCGCCGCGTCGAACAATTCATCGCTGTATTCCAACTCGCAGCGCAGCCGCGCGTCAGCGCTACGCACCAGGCGCAGCGTGAGGTCGAAGCGTGCATGACGCTGCGGCGGGTCGAGTACTTCAACCGCGACACCCGGCAATGTCAGGGTGCGGCTCTCGGGTAAATCGACCTGGACGAACATCACCTGAAACAGCGGGCTCGAACGTGGGCGCTCGAGGTTTTCAAGAACGTTTTCGAAAGGCAGCAGCTGATGATCGAAGGCGCCCGCGACGGTGTCGCGGGTGCGCAGCAGCGCGGTGGCGAAGTCCGGGTTGCCGTGCAGGCGCTGACGGATCACCAGGGTGTTGAGCAACGGGCCGATCAAGGGCACCAGTTCCGGACGATCACGTTGGGCGGCCGAGGTGCCCAGGCACAGGTCGTTCTCGCCACTGTAGCGCGACAGCAAGCAACTGAAGGCCGTCAGGCCGTAGATGTACAGCGTCACCCCATGACTGCGAATGGCGGCTTCTACCGCCGTCGTCAGCTGCGGCGAAAGCTCCCGGGCAAGCACCGCGCCGCTATGGCGGCGTTGCGCGGGCGCAGGGCGTGGTCGATCCAGGGGTAACGCCAAGGGCGCGGGCGCATCCGCCAGTTGGCCGCGCCAGAAGTCGATGTGCTGCCGGCAGCTTTCACTCTCCAGCCACTCGCGCTCCCACGCGGCGTAATCGGCGTACTGGATGCTCAATTCGGGTTGTCGGGCCGGCTCATTCGATGCCAGTGCCCGATAAGCCTCGGCCAGTTCCAGGGTCAGTTGCTGAGCCGACCAGGCATCGTAGGCCACGTGATGAATGGTGAAAAACAACCAGGTCGATTGCTCTTGCGCGTCGCTGAAGGCTTGCCAGCGCCAAGGCGCCGACTGAGCGAGATCGAAGGGCTCGGCGAGCTGACGGGCATATTCATCGGCGCACCACTGCTCGTATTCAGAAGCCGCCAAGGTCAACGGTTCGACGCTGGGCCGCGGCACTTGTTGCGACTCACAATGGGGTTGCATCCGGCCTTGCGAATCGGTCGTGTAGCGGGTGCGCAGGATCTGATGACGGTCAGTCAACTGCTGCATGGCCTGCTGCAAACGCGCGCCATCGAGGCGGCCGTCGAAACGCAGTACCGAGCACAGATTGTAAAGGGCACGACCGCTCAGGGCTTCCGCCGACAGAAAGCGCCGCTGCGCCTGCGCCAACGGCATATGCTCACCTTCGCCAAGCACGGCGGGAACGATTGGCAGGCGCCAGCTATCGATGCCCTTCTCGGCCAGGCGCTGGCGAAAGACTTTTTTCTTGTCCGCGGGCAAGGAAGCCAGCCGCTGCGCAATCTCCAGGAAAGCTTGTTGCGTCATCGCACTCATCCTTACTCTTCCATCTCTGATAACAGGCGCTGCATTTCGTCCAGGGCTTCGTCGGTCGAAGGCCCTTGGGGTTTCTCGATCTGCTCGGCAAGACCGGCAATCGTCGGGTTATGGAACAGGCTGCGCAGCTCGATCCTGATGCCGAAACGGCTCTCAATCTGGGTCATCAGGCGCATCGCCAACAACGAATGTCCGCCCAGCTCGAAGAAACTGTTGAACACCCCGACTTGCGGCACCTCAAGCAGGCTCTGCCAGATGTCGGCCAGTTGCTGCTCCAGTTCGTTGCGCGGCGCCACACCCTGTACAGCGATGGGCTGCGGTGCCGGCAAGGCCTTGCGGTCGATCTTGCCGTTGGCATTGAGGGCAAAACGCTGCACCTCGATAAAACCGGCCGGGACCATGTAGCCCGGCAACAGGCCTTCGAGATGCCGCCGCAGGGCCACTTGATCAACGGGGCTGGTCGCCTGCAGCCAAGCGAACAGGCTTTGACTGCGCGGATCGATCATCACCACGGCCTCTTCAACGCCCGGGTAACGACGCACCAGCGATTCGATCTCACCGGGCTCGATGCGGAATCCGCGCACCTTGACCTGGAAGTCGCTGCGACCGACATACGCCAACCGACCGTCACCGCGCCGGCGTACCAGGTCGCCAGTGCGGTACATGCGGCTGCCAGGTTCGCTGGCATAGGGGTCAGGCAGATAAACCGCGGCCGTTGCGGCGGCGGCATGCTGATAGCCACGGGTAACCCCGGCGCCCGCGATATACAGCTCCCCGGTCGTGCCCAGCGGCACCGGACGCAGCATCTCATCGAGCACATAGCAGCGGGTGTTGAGCAGTGGCGAGCCAATATCCGCCACGCCAGACGGCACCTCCTGCAATGCCTGAGTGGTCGACCAGACGGTGGTTTCGGTCGGGCCATAGGCGTTGATCAGTACCACGCCCCGGCTACGCAGCTCGGTCACCAGTTCGCCCGGAACCGCTTCCCCCCCAATCAGCCCGCGCACTGGCGGCCAGTCGGCCTGTCCGGTTTCCAGCAGGATCTGCCAGCCGGCGGGTGTCGCCTGGAACACCGTGGCCCGACGCAGCAAGGCAAACAGTTGATGACCATCGACGACCTGCTCGCGACGGGCCAGCAAGATGGCTGCGCCGTTGACCAGCGGCAAGAACAGTTCCGGCTTGCACATATCGAACGCGTAAGTGGTACTGGCCAGCCAGACATCCGCAGCGCTGAGTGGCAACTGCCGATCGAGACCGGCCAACAGGTTGCTCAGGTTCTCGCGGGTGACCTGTACGCCTTTTGGTGTACCGGTCGAGCCCGAGGTGTAGATCACATAAGCGCGTTGCTGTGGGTTGACCGCCAGCACCAGGTTGTCGGTGCTGCATGCCTCCAGCGACAACTGATCGAGCCAGACATTGTCGACACCGCTCAAGGCATCGCCACACTGACTTTCGCTGAGCACCAGGGCCGGCCGCGCGTGCTCGATGATGAAGCGCAGGCGATCTGCCGGGTGTTGCGGATCCAGCGGCAAATACGCCGCACCAGCTTTGTGAATAGCCAGCAGGGTTGGCAGCAACCAGGGGCCACGACTCAAGCAAACGGCAATCAGCTCATCGGTGCCGACACCCTGTGCACGCAGCCAATGGGCCAGGCGATTACTGAGGGCATTGAGCTGGGCATAACTCAATTGCTGATCCTGGCAATCGACCGCCAATGCCTGGGGTGTCAATGTCACTTGACGCTCGAATCGGGCAATCAGGTCCGCTTCGCCGTGCAAGGCCTCGGCCGCCTGGTTCCATGGCCGCTGGGCCAGGGCATGATCGGCGTTGGCCAGGTCAATGTCCCATAGGCGCGCCTGTGAGTTTTTCAGCATGCCCTCGAGCAGATACAGATATTCGTCGGCATAACGTTGCGCCGTCCGGGCCAGGAACAGGTCGGTGTTGTACTCCAGCACACATTGCCAATCGTCACCGTACTGCTCGATGTGCAAGCCGATATCCACCAGGGCGCTGTCACTTTCCACATCCAGTCGCTGCGCCGGCAAGCCGGCGAAACGGTGCTCATCCTTTACGGCGACATCGCGCTGGATCAGGTTGAACAACGCCTGGAACAGCGGTGTGTGGCTGAGGTCGCGGCGCACCTGCAACGCCTCCACCAGTCGTTCGAAAGGGACATCCCCATGCTGCTGCGCAGCCAGGTGAGTGGCTTGCAGTTGCTGCCAGAACTGTTCGACCGACTGCTGGGCATCAATGTGACTGCGCAGCACCTGGGTGGTCGCGAAGTAGCCAATCAGGTTATCCGTATGGGCCTGGTGGCGATGGGCGACCGGCAGGCCAATCCAGATTTCACGCTGGCCCGAGTGCCTGGCCAGGAGCGTTTTCCAGGCGGCCAGCAATGGCGCGAACGCGGTCAGCCCATGCTGTTGCGCGGTCTCGCGCAGTTCCTTGACCAGCCTTGCCGGCAGGCTGAAGCGCAGGCGCTGGCCGTTGTAACCTTGCTGCGCGGGGCGTGGCATGTCGGTCGGCAGGTTCAGCACTGGCGGCTCCCCTGCCAGGGTTCGACGCCAGTATTCAAGCTGCGATTCGATACGCGCTTGCCCCGAAGGACTCTGCCAACTGGCCGCGATGTCAGAAAACTGCAGCGGTAGTGGCGGCAGGCAAGCGCTGCACCCCTCCAGCAAGGCCTGGTAGATCAGTTGCAGCTCATTGAAGAAAATTTCCAGCGAACGGGCATCGGCGATGATGTGGTGCAAGGTGACCTGCAGCACACTCAGGTGTTGGCCCTGATACACACGAACCCGCCACAGCGGGGGGGCCGAAAGGTCGAAGGGACGCTGTGCTTCTTGACTCAGTTTCTGCGCAAAAAAAGGCGAATGCGCGTCGATTTCCAGTGGTTCGAAGCTCACCGGCAGCGCCGTGAGCGCCTCGACCTGCTGACGTGCGCCCTCGGGCGTTTCGCTGAACACCGTCCGCAGGCTGTGCTGGCGGCTGATCAGTTGCGTCAGCGCCTGCTCCAGCAACGACGGTTGCAGTGCCCCCTCCAGACGCAAGGCCAGGGACAAATGGTAGGCCTGGGTATCGCCCTGCAAACGATCGAGGAACCACAGCCGCTGCTGGGTGAAATGCAGCGGTGCCAAGGGTTCTTCAAAATGACGCAGGACATCTTCGGCCTCGATGCTCGTCGCCGCCAGCTGCGCCGCCAGATCCCGCAGGACCGGCTGCTCGAACACCGTGCGCAAGGGAAGACGCCGGCCATGCTGTTCGGCCATTCGCGCCACCAGGCGCGCCGCCAGCAAGGAATGGCCGCCCAAGGCGAAGAAGTTATCGTCGGCACCCACATCGGTGCAGCCCAACAGCTCCTCCCAGAGCTTGGCCAACGCCTGCTCCCATTCGCCCGAAAGCCCGCCACTCTGGCGGTCACGCTGTACCGGTGCCGGCAATGCCTTGCGGTCAACCTTGCCGCTGGGGCTCAAAGGCAGGGTGTCCAGGTGAACGAACTGGCTCGGCAACATGTAGTCCGGCAATTGCGCGCCGAGCGTCTCACGCAGCATCGCTTCATCCAGCGCGTCGCCTGCGTAGTAAGCCACCAGACTCGCTGTTTCACCGCCGCCCAGCAGCACGACAGCCGCTTCGCGAACCCCGGGAATGCGCGCCAACAGCGCTTCGATTTCACCCAGTTCGATACGGAAACCACGCAGTTTGACTTGGAAATCCAGGCGCCCCAGGTAATCCAGGCCGCCACTGTTGTTGCGTCGAACCCGATCACCGGTGCGATACATGCGCGCGCCAGGCATGAAAGGATCCGGCAGGAACGCCGCCGCGGTCAGTCGCGCCGCCGCGAAGTAACCCCGACCAAGGTTCGCCCCGGCCAGATACAGTTCACCGGGCACACCTGCGGGCACTGGCTGCAGATCAGCATCCAGGACATACGCGGCGGTATTGGCCACCGGTTGTCCGATTGGCACCTCAACACCAGCCTCACCGCCGTTGCGCACTTCAAACGTGCTGTAGACCGTCGCTTCTGTCGGCCCGTAGCCGTTGATCACCCGGGCGCCCCTGCCCTCGATGGCCTCGGCCAGTGCACAGGGCAAGGCCTCTCCACCGGAAACGGCACGCACGCCTTGCCAACTGCGCGAGGTGTGCGCCACCAGCATCCGCCAGGTCGCCGGAGTGGCCTGCATGACCGTCGGTTGTCCTGTCATCAATAGCTGATCGATCGCTTGGGGATCACGCGCCTGCTCGCGATCAGCCAACAGGATGCTGGCGCCATGCGCCAGAGGCAGCAGCAATTCGACAATGGCAATATCAAATGTCGCGGTGGTCAATGCCAGCACCCGATCCCGGGCCGTCATTGGCAAGACCTGGTCCACGGCCAGCATCAGGTTCATCAGGTTGCCGCGGCTGATGGCCACGCCTTTGGGTTGGCCGGTGGAACCGGAGGTGTACAACACGTAAGCGAGCTGCTCCGCCACCAATACCGGAGCCTTGTAGCAGTCGGCAGCGCTCATCGCATCGATATCAAGCAATGGCACGCCACTGTTCCACTGCGCCAACACCGCCAGACTCGCGACCGTTCCCAGGCACAGCTTGGGTTGCGCCGCCTCAAGAATGTAACGGCCACGCTCCGGTGGCGTGTCCTCGGCCAACGGCACATAGGCAGCGCCGGCCTTGAGGATCGCCAACATCGCCATGGGCAGGCGGGCATCACGAGGCAGGCTCAAGGCCACTCGATCTTCGATGCCAACGCCATGGGCCTGCAAAGCCGCCGCCAGTCGTTCGGCGGCCTGATCCAGTTCGCCATAGCTCAGGCGCTCATTGCCGGCCAGTACGGCGACCGCGTCGGGTTGGCGGGCAACTTGATGAGCAAAGGCCTGGAGGATGTCCTGATGACCGGCCACGCCGTGCCCCTCGATTCGGGCAAGGCCACGTTCGGCAGGTTGCCATGCCAGCTCCCCCAAGGCCTGCCCTGGCTGCTCGAGCAACGCATCAAGCAATGCCAGATATTGCTCGGCCATCGCTTGCACGGTCTGTTCGCGGAACAGATCGCTGCTGTATTGAAGGCTCAGGCTGATGCCATGCTCGCTGTCACGCACGTCCAGGTGCAGGTCACACATGGCGCTGTCCGGACGATTGTCCAACGGCTCGGCGATCACATCGGTCAGCTCGAAACGCTCCAGGGCGTTGCCCGGAAAGTAGTTGAACATGGCCTGGAACAGGGGGTTGTAACTTACCTGGCGGACCACACCGAGCTGTTCGATCAGGTAATCGAAGGGCAAGTCCTGATGGGACTGAACCGACACCGACAACGCCTGCAACTCGGTCATCAGTTGCAGCAGACTGCGCTCGCCCGACAGTTTTTTGCGATACACCAGCGTGTTGACGAAGCAACCGACCAGGGGCTGCAGGACCCCATGGTGCCGATTGGCAACGGGAACCCCGACCAGGATGTCGTCCGCGCCGCTGCGGCTGCGCAACAGCAGCTGAAACGCGGTCAGCATCGGGATGAAATTGCTCCAGCCGTGACCAGCACTGAACGCGCGCAAGCGTGCCGTCAGGGCCTCGGGCAAGCGCCGCTCAACACGACCGCCCGCCTGGGTGGCCTGGGCAGGACGAGGAAAATCGGCCGCCAGCTCCAGCACCGGCAACTCGCCGGCCAACTGCTCGCGCCAATAGGCCAGTTCCTGCTCACAGGCCTTGCTGGTCATCCATTGGCGTTGCCAGAGCGCATAGTCGGCGTATTGCATCGACGAGGCTGACTGCTCCGTCACCAGGCCTTGCCGCAAGTTGCGGTACTGCTTGCACACACCGTCGATGATCAATTGCAGGGACCAGCCATCGGCAACGATGTGATGGCAGTTCAACGACAGGACAAATGCATCCGGCGCCAGGCGATAGAGTCTTGCACGCAGTAACGGAGCCGTTTCCAGGGAGAACGGCGTCATTGCATCCTGACGCAGCAAGTCGTGCAGCGCCTCTTCGCTCTGCACCTCGATCAAAGGCATCTCAAGCTCGGTGCGGGCCAGGATCACCTGGCTCGGCCCTTGAGCCTCGCCTATAAACCCGGTGCGCAGCACTTCGTGCTGATCGACCACAGCCTGCAGGGCCGCACGTAGCTCGGCGATATGCAACTCGCCGGTCAAGCGCACGGCACCGGCCAGGTTGTAGGCGGGACTTTGGGGATCCAGTTGCTGCAGAAACCACAGGCGCTGCTGGGCAAACGAAAGTGGCAGCTTTTCAGGGCGCGGCAACAGCGTTGGCGACGACTTGACCGTGCCGGCCCGGCTTTCCAGCCAATCGGCCATGGCGGCGATGGTCGGGCGCTCGAACACCACGCGCAGAGGCAAATCCTTGCCACTGAGCTTGCCGATCAGGCCAATCAGTTGAGTGGCCAGCAGCGAGTGACCGCCAAGCTCGAAGAAATTGTCCTCGACCCCGACCTGACCGAGCCCCAGCACGCTTTGCCAAGCCTCGACCAGTTGGCCTTGCAGCTCGCTGCTGGGCGCGACATAGCGGGCCTGACTTTGCGCGGCGAAATCCGGCGCGGGCAAGGACTTGCGGTCGATCTTGCCATTGCCATTGAGTGGAAAGCGCTCCAGAAACACAAAAGCGCCCGGGGTCATATACGGCGGCAGGTTACCCAGAACATGCTCGCGCAGGGCCTCGATGCTTGCCTGTGCATCCGCCACCACATAAGCCACCAGGACCTTGGAACGTTGCTGGTCATCACGAGCCACCACCACGGCTTCCCGTACACCGGGGTAACGGGTCAGGCAGGCTTCGATCTCGTCCAGTTCAATACGGTGCCCGCGGATCTTGACTTGGTGGTCGGTACGGCCGACGTATTCAAGATCACCATTGGGCAGGAAGCGCGCCAGGTCGCCAGTGCGATAGAGACGGGAACCGTCGTTGGCAATCGGGTCCGGCAGGAACACCGCCGCCGTGCGCGCCGGATCGGCCATATAGCCGCGCCCGACGCCCACCCCGGCAACGAAGATTTCCCCGACCGCTCCGGCCGGTATCGGCTGCAGGTCGGCATTGAGCAGGTACAAGCGATTGTTCAATGTGGCGCGACCGATCGGCACATTGGTGCGCTGCTCAGGCAAACGTTCGAGCAACGGATGAAAAGCCACGTCATCGGAGCATTCGGCCGGCCCATAGGCGTTCATCAACGGGATGGCGGGATAACGCTCGAACCAGCGACGCGCCAACGCCGGCGGCAACGCCTCGCCGGTGGCCAGCACCCAGCGCAGGGCCGAACGCTCGAGCCCCGCGTCGAGCAGGCTCTGCATCAACGACGGCACGGCCTCAAGGATACTGATGCCGTGCCGTTCAATGGCTGAAGCCAGCGCCTCAGGATCCTGCACGACGAAATCGCCGAGGATCACGGTGCGCGCCCCCAGCACCAGGCCGGCGAGGGTTTGCCAGACGGAAATGTCGAAGCACTGCGGCGCGGTCTGGGCAATCACGTCGGTCGCATCGAGCCCCAGCCCCGGCAGTTTGCCGAGGATGTTATTGAGCATGCCCGCATGCGCCACCATGGCCCCTTTGGGGGTGCCGGTGGAACCGGAAGTGAAGATGCAATAGGCCAACGAGCGGTCGTGAACGGGGATGTTCAACTCGTCATCGCTGTAGCGGTCCAACACCGCCGGATCGTAGAGCACCGATTGGGGACGCTGCTCGAGGTAGTCCAAAGCCTCCATCGCCAGCTCGCCCTGCCCTGCACTGTGAATCAGCAGTGGCGTGCGACTCTGGCGCAGGACCTGCGCCAGCCGCTGAGGCGGGTTGCGTGGGTCGAGCGGCAGCCAACCGGCGCCGGCCTTGAGGGTGGCGACAATCATCACCACCAGGTCCAGGCCTCGCTCGTCGAACACCGCGACCAAATCGTCGGACTTGACTCCCTGCGCCCGCAAGTGTCGGGCCAGACGGTTGGCGGCGCGGTTCAACTGGTCGAAGGTCAGGCTTTGCTCGCCGTGAACCATGGCAATGCGCTCGGGCGTCTGGCGAACCTGTTGCTCAAACCGCTCGATGTACAGCGGTTGCAGCAGTTGTTCATCGGCCGCCAGACCACCCCCGGCCCAAACCTGATGCTGGTGGGCAATCTCACGCTCATCGAGCATCGCCAAGTGGTGCAAAGGGGTCTCGGCGTTCGTGTGCAGGGCATCACCGATGTTCAGCAACAAGGTGCGGAAGTGGCGCAGCATCTGCTCGACTTCTTCGCGCAGGAACCAGTCGGTCTGGTAGGTCAGTTGCAAATGCAGGCGCTCACCCGGAACGATCACCACCGTGATGGGATAGTTCGTATGGGTGCGGTTGGCCATGTCGCTGATCAGGTAGTCCAGTTGCCCCTGGCGCAAGTCGGCGGCAATGGGTGCGTTTTCGAAGACGAACAGGCTCTGGAACAAATCCTGACGCTGTACTTCGCTCCAGCGCTGGATCTCGGCCAGGGACACACTCTCGTGTTCGCGCAGGCTCAGGTTCTCGGTCTGCAAGGCCTTCAGCCATGGGCCCAGCGCGTCATCCGGGCGCCAACGCCAGCGCAGCGGCAAACTGTTGATGAACAGACCGACGATGTTTTCCATGCCTTGCAGGTGCACCGGGCGACCGGCGACCGTGATACCGAACACCAGGTCGCGATCACCGCTGTAACGCGCCAGCAGCAAAGCCCAGGCCCCCTGCACCAGCGTATTGAGGGTGATGCCGTGTTGGGCCGCCGCGCTTTGCAAGGCCTGGGTCTGCTGGACATCCAGAAGTTCGACGCAGTCTTCAACGGGCTCGGCGGCGTCCTGAATACGGCCAACATGGCCGAAGCCAAATTCATTGGGCGTGTCGAAGCCGGCCAGGCGTTGTTGCCAGAACGCCTGGTGATCTTCCGGTTTCTGCGTTTCCAGCCAGCGAATGAAATCACGGTACGGACGCGGCGCCGGCAAATTCAGGCGGCGACCTTCCTGGGCGGCGCGGTAGCCGTTGAGGAAGTCCATCATGATGATCGAGAAGCACCAGGCATCCATCAGGATGTGGTGATAGCTGCGCACGAACTGGTAGGTGTCGGGTGCCAGCTTGTACAGCCTGACACGCATCAGAGGGGCCTTGGTAAAATCCAGTCCCTGGGCGCGTTCTTCGCTGAGCAATTGCTCCAGGCGATCCTGCTGCTCACCTTCGCTTAGATGCGACCAGTCCTCATAGGTGATCGGCAATTCGACCTGCTTGTGCACGACCTGCATCGGTCGCTTCTGCTGCTTCCAGACAAAGGAGGTGCGCAGCAACTCATGGCGCTCCACCACCTGCGCCCAGGCCTGACGAAAAGCGGCCAGATCGAGATTGGGCATGACCATGACATGACGGTATTGCAGCAGGTACATACCCTTGCCCGGGTGCAGCAGGCTATGAAACAGCAGCCCCTGCTGCATGGGAGCCAGCGGGTAAATCGCTTCGATATTGCGCGAAAGTGCTTTGACCTTGTCGTTCATGCTGACGGTATCCGAACCTGTAATGTAGGGGGGGCGCAATAGATGTCACTGCTCGAGTTGTTCGAGCAGCCCCAGGAATTCATCGTCGGACAAGCCGGAGTCGGCGAAGTCCGAAGCCGTGGCGCGACCGGCCGTGGGGGCCAGGCAGTGCTCCAGCAAGGCCGCAATGCGCTGCTGGAACTGCTGCGCCAACTCGCGGACCAACGCTGGCTCGTGGACCTGCGGGGCATAACGCCATTCGATATGCAGCCGACCTTCGTTCACCAGCGCGGTGACATCCAGCAAATGCGTGCGGCGGGTGCTGTCGGCGCGCATGCCTGGGCAGATCGGCCGAGCCAATCGCCAAAGGCTGGACGCATCGAGCCATTGGTCGACCCGCCCCAGGTAGTTGAAGGTCAGCAGCGAGGCCGCCCCCAGGCCATGGGCCGGGTCGAGGCGCAGCAGTCCGTAACCCATGCCTTGTTCAGGTACGCGGCGCAGGGCTTCCTTGGCGGCGATGATCGAGTGTTCGCAATCCCATGAGGTGTCGACGGCCAGCGGATAGCGGCTGGTATGCCAACCAATCGAGCGGGACAGATCGGGGCTCTGCTCCCAACCGCTGCGACCGTGGCTTTCCAATTCAAGGGTGACGCGCTCCCGCCCCTGCCACTGGCCGATGGTCCCGGCCAGCGCGGCCACCAACAGATCCTGGACCTGGGTGCCGTACGCCCCATGACAATCGCCCAGTAACAACTGCGTCTGCTCAACCGACAATTGCGTGTCCAGCGTCCGGCTCTCACCGTACAAGCTGACCTGTTCAGGTACGACGCCCTCGGCGGCCAGCTGCTCGTGCCAGAACTCCACCTGCGCCACTACATCAGGCTCACCGCGGTGGCGCTGCAAAGCTTCGCTCCACACATGGAAACCTGCCGTGACGGCGGGCAGAACCATGTTCGGTTGCAGGTACAGGCCTTCCAACTCTTGCAGCAGCACCTGCCACGACACCGCATCGACCAACAGGTGATGGGCCGTGCAAAGCAATTCCCGGCTGTGGGGGAAGTACACCCAGCGGATCAAAGGTGCCTGGGCCAGGTTCCAACCCTGCTGCGAGCGTTGCAGCAGGGCTTCGCTCAAGGGTTCTTCCACAACCTGGAACAGCGCTTTGACCTGTTCCTGGGAAAAACGCTGATAGCGTTGTTGCCAGCCCTGCGCCGATGCTTCAAAGGTCAGGCGCAAGCTGGCGTGGCGCTCAAGCAACGAGCCCAGGGCCTGGGTAAACCGCTCCTGATCCAGTGGCTCGTCCAAAGCCAGCAACAGCGACTGGTTCCAGTGTTCGGCCAGGTTTTGCTGCTGGGCAAAGAACCAATCCTGGATCGGCGTCAAGGCGAAAGCCGTGGTGAGCTCTGGCCCGTCGCTGACGGGCAGCGCAGTCATTGCACCAAGGTCCACCACCTGCTCGGCCCAGCCGCGCACGGTGGGATATTCGAAGATCTGCTTGGGCTTGAGCTGCAGGCCCTGTTGCTTGGCCCGGGCGATGATCTGCAAACTCAGAATCGAGTCGCCGCCGACCGAGAAGAAATTGTCGTCTACCCGCAGATCCGGGTTATTGAGAATTTCCCGGGCGATTTCGAGAAGGCGTTGTTCGAGGGTCCGCTGTGGTGTCTGCACCACCCGGGCCAAGGCTCGCACGCTTTGCTCGGCAAACAACTGCTTGGGTGTCATCAGAATCTGTTGCTGGCGTGCCAGGGCAATGATTTGCAGGCCAAGAATGGAGTCGCCACCCAAGGCAAAGAAGTTGTCATCAGGCCCCACCTCGGGGTTGCCGAGCATCGCCCGCCAGATGTCCAGCAACGCGGTTTCCACGGTACTCAAGGGCTGATCGCCCAACGGCTCTGCCCCCTGCAGCGGCGCCGTCGTTTGCTCAGCCAGGCGCAACAATGCCTGACGATCGACTTTGCCGTTGGGCAGCAAGGCGAAGCCGTCGAGACAGTGCCACTGAGTCGGTTGCATGTAGTCCGGCAATTGCCCTTGCAGCGCCGTCTGGATTTCGGCCAGTGCGGCCGACGGCGCGACCAGGAAGGCTACCAGTCGATTGCCCGACAACGGCGTGGGGCTGTTGAGCACCCTGACATCGCTGACATGAGGCATGGCGCGTAACTGTGCCGCGACTTCCGCCGGCTCCACCCGGTAGCCCCTGATCTTGACCTGCTCATCGAGGCGACCGAGAAACTCCACCTGCCCCTGGTAATTGAGTCGCACGCGGTCACCCGTGCGATAACCGTGCTCACCAAAGCGTGCGTGATCGGCATCGGTGGCACTGAGATACCCCTGGGCGACGGTCGCCCCTTGAACGTACAGTTCACCGCTGACGCCGATCGGCAACAGAGCGCCATCAGACGAGCGCACGCTGACCTGGACATTGGCCAGTGGCCGCCCCAACGGTGCGGCACCGCTGGCATCGACCTCATGGGTCAACACCCCGACGGTGGTTTCGCTGGGTCCATAGTGGTTGACGATGCGCAAATCCGCGCTCAAGGCACGCAAGCGTGTCACCAACTCGTGGCTCAGGGCCTCGCCGCCCACCACCAGGCATCGACGCGGCAACAGCCGCTGCGGGTCTTTGACGATCAACAAGGCGTTGAGGTGCGACGGCACGATTTTCAACAGGTCGACGGGCTGGTGTTCAAGCACGGCAGCCAGTTCCTCGGCGTCGAAGGCCAGTTCCTCGGCCAGCAGGCGCAGACAGCGGCCGCTCAACAGGGCGCCGAACAAGGCTGTATGCCCCAGGTCGGTCGCACAACTGGCCAGACTCGCCAGACTCGCATCGGCCGGCAGATTCAGGCGTTCAAGGCAGCCGGTGACGTAATGAATCAGGTTGCCCTGGCTGACCTTCACGCCCTTCGGCCGGCCACTGGAGCCCGAGGTGTACACCACGTAGGCCGCAAGATCGGCCGCCAGGGCCGCCCGCAAAGGTGCCTCACTGGACACGTGCGCAGACGGCAACGCCAACCACCGAACCTGCTCAGGCAACCACTCGGGTCGCGCGCCCTCACTGATCCACACCTTGGGCATTGCATCCTGACAGATAGCCTGCAAACGCGACGGCGGCCACTGCGGATCGAGGGCCAGGTAGGTCGCGCCACACTGCCAGGTTGCGAGCATGTGCATCACCAACTCACGACTGCGCGGCAGGCACAAGGCAATGCGTTCACCGGCCAGGCTCAAAGCCTCCTGCAAGCGTTCGCCGCGGGCGACCACAGCACGTCCCAGCTCGGCATAGCTGAGCGTACCCTGCTCATCCTGAAGAGCAATCGACTGGGGCTTGCGCTCACACTGCCCAGTGAACGCCTGCCAGGCGTTGCTGACGGCGACCGACGCATCCTCCCCGCCCAGGAATGACTGCTGCTCGGGCACCAACCACTCGAGCTCGGCAAACGGCCTTTTGGGCTGCTCGATCGCCGCGAGTGCCAAGGCGACGAACTGATCCCGATAGCGCTCAATCGTTTCATGGCGATACAACGCCTTGCTGTAACGCCAGCGGCAGAGGAACCCCTCCTCTTCGTCGATGATCACCATGTTCAGTTCATGGGCCGCGCCTCGCTGCTCCGACAGCAAGCGGTCGACGTACTGCTCGAAAGGCGCGATGCGTTCCTTGTTCAGCGTGAACATATGCTGGAACAGCGGCGCCCTGCCCACCTGGCGCGGTAGATCCAGCTGTTTGACCAGGCGCGAGAATGGGTAGTGGCGGTGCTGCAGCGCTTGCTTGACGGTGGCATCTACCTGCCTGGCCCAGTCGCCGCTGGACAGATCCCGACGCAGACGGCAGCGAATCGGCAGCGGATTGACCAGGTAGCCCGGCAGATTGACGTGCTCGCGTCGCAAGCGCCAACCGCTGGGCGTTCCCAGGACGAAATCGTCTTGGCCTGACAGTACGCCGAGAAATTGCTGGAACAGTGAGAACCACAGCACATACGGCGTCACTCCCACCTCTCGGGCTACGGTGCGAAACCGTGCCGTGGTGGCCGGATCGAAGCGGACCGACAACTCCCCACCTTTGAATGCCTGATTGCTGCCGTAGGGAAAATCCGTCGGCAACTCCAGCGTCGGAGCTTCGGCCAGTTGTGCCTGCCACCAGGCCAGTTCCACGGGCTCGGCCGCTTCACTGCGGATATGCAGATCACTGCAGTAGTTGCGATAGGCGTCGGGATTCACGGCGGGCAGCGGTTGATCGTTGATCAATGCGAACAGCTCATTGAGCACAATGTAGAACGTGGCCAGATCCGCCGCGATGTGATGAATCACCAATAGCACGGTGTGCTCGACATGGCCGTCGCGTGCGTTGCTCAAAAGGACGACCCGACTGACGTCACCCTCTTCCAGCTTGAAGGGAAGATCGGCCGATTCAGTGATACGTTGCTGCAACGTCTCTGCGCCCGCGTCTTGCATGGCCACACACTGCAACGGCTGGACCCGCTCGCGGTGGCTCCACTGCAACAACTCGCCGTTGCGCTCGGCATAGGCCGTGCACAACATCGGATAGCGCTGCTGGACCGTCACCCAGGCGTCCTGCAGGCGTTGAGGCAAGTCTTGGGTAACGAACTGCGGCTTGATCCGTCCGGCATAGGCAATGTTATAGGCGCAGCTGTCAGGCTCCAGACGCTGAAGGAACCAGAGCGCCTGCTCGTTATCCGTCAGGGGCCGGGCAGCAAAATAATCGGGGTGCAGTTGCAGCCACTGCAGAACTTCGGCGTCGCGTGCATGGTGCTCGGCATTGAGCTCATCATCCAGCGCACCCGGCGATCCGTGCGTAACGATCAATTGACCTTGGGCTATCGATAGGCGAATTCCACGCAGCCAGCAGCGATGCATCAGGCGATCGAGCATTTGATGTCCTTGAATGTACTTGTTCGAAATAGGCCGCCCAGTGCGACGGCTTTCTGAAAGTGGGGGCGATCAGCTTGCCGAGGCTGGCTCTGCCATGGCGACCACGACCTTGCGCGATCCCTGGAAGGTCGAACGACCGTGAGCCACCAGCATGTTGTCGAGCATCAACACATCACCCGCCTGCCAGGGGAAGCTCACCTGACAGCGTTGCAGGACCTCGCGGATGTGCTCCAGCGCCTCTAGCTCAATCGGCGAGCCGTCGCCATAAAACACGTTACGCGGCACGCCCTGCTCCCCGACGATGGAGATCAATGTCTCGCGCACCGACGCTGCCAGGTTGGAGATATGGAACAGATGAGCCTGGTTGAACCACACCCACTCCCCTGTCACCGGATGCTGGGCAACGGCCTGGCAGACCTGGCGAGTGGAAAGCTCGCCATCGTCCGTCCACTGGAACTCGATGTTGCTGGCGCGACAGAAACGCTCGACCTGGGAGCGGTCTTCGGTGCTGAAAGCCTGTTGCCAGGGCAAGTCCAGGCCATTGCCGTAATTGCGCACGTACATCAGGCGCTTCTCGGCAAAGCGCTGACGGATAGCAGGATCGAGTTGCTGGTAAACGAGGCGACTGTCGGCAATGGGTGTTTCACCGCCGACCTGCGAGGCCTGCATACAGTGAAACCAGATTTTCATCGGCCAATTCAGCGAATAGGACTGTTCATTGTGCAGCGGGATAACCTGATGGGCCGGGTACTCGGTGGAGGTGTATACCCGGTTGTTGAGCTTGGTGCGCGGGGTGGAAGCGTAGTCGTAGGTCAGCAGTTCATGGCCGAAGCTACGAGCAAATTCCTCGAAGTCCGCCTCTCCCTTGAACGCAAAACCGCGAAACAAAATGCCACCCGCACGCGGCAACTCAGTTTCTACGACCTGCTGGATCTGCGCCCGGCTGGCTTGCCAGGCATCCCCGGCAAGCGGGGCCTGGAGTATGAACGGCAGGGTCTGCTCGCTACCCGGTACAACATCCATGAATTGAACCTGTGCACGCATCAAACCGCTTTCCATTTAAGCCCCCCGCCATTGCGATCAGCGTATTTTTCGAGAGCATAAACTAATACAAACGAGTAACACCTGCAATAGAGAATCATTGTCATTAATGATGATTGTATCGCAGATGCTACGTTTTACTTGGCCTGCAGCACGCTCTCGCGCTCGGCGATATGCGACATCAGCAGATAGGCAGAACCCACCAGGCCCTGCATCGTATCGGCGTAGCGGCTGCGATTGAGGTACAGGAACTGACGATTCTTCACTGCAAACAGATTCTGCCACTGTGGGGACTGACGAAACGCCGCTGTGCTGGCTTCCGAGTCGAGCAGCTCTTCATACGTGTCAATAATGAAATCGCTGTCGAAGTCGCCGATGCGCTCCAGGCTGTAAGGCACGTTTTGGCGCGCCTCGCGGTAGGCGGCGACACGCCCCAGGCCAAAATCGCCGATGACGTCGTCCATGCCGCCGCGACCGATCAGTTGAAAGCCATCGCTGTAGACTTCCAGCGTCGTGACGGTAATGCGCGAAGGGTCTTTCACGCGCTTCTTGAACTCGCTGACGACCCATTGATATTCGTTGAGCATTTCCGCATAGCGCTGCGGCTTGCCGACCAGGTCGGCGAGTTGCTTGGCGTAAGTCTTGATGTCGCTTTCCCGAGCGGGCAGCAGCACGACCGGGGCGATTTTGCTGAGCTTGTCCTTGAGGTCGGCGTGATAGGACAAACCCACGATCAAGTCAGGCTTCAAGGCGGCAATGGCTTCCAGATCGGGCGCCTGGTGCGAGCCGATATACTGAATGCCCGTCACATCGAACCGCTCCTGCGTCCCGCGGAACAACACGTCCGAGAACAGCTTTTTGCGCCCCGTCGAACCACAGGGTTTGACCCCCAACTCCAGCAACTGGGCCGTCAGGCTGAAGTCATGCAACGACACAATGCAATGCGGTGCCACGGGAACCTCGACTCGGCCAAAACTGTTCTCGAACACTTTGGTTTCAGCGGCGCCAGCCTGTACAGCCACCAATGCCAACGGCACACATAGCATGCCAAGCACACCTCGGAAAAAACCTTTAACCCGGTCCCGCACGCGTTTACCTCCACACATTTCCAATGAGCGTCGCCGTGTTTTCAGCGACTGCGTTGACGCGCCAGCAAAACAATCAGATACGGCGCGCCGATGATTGCGACAACCAGCCCTGCGGGCAACTGCAGGGGCGGCAAAAGCCCCCGACCCAGCGTGTCACCGGCCAGCACCAACAACGCACCGACCAAGGCCGACAAGGGGATCAAGGCGCCATGACGGTCACCCGCCATCTGTCGCGCCAGATGAGGCGCCACCAGCCCGACAAACGTCATGGTGCCCACGTTCGCCACTGCAGCCGCCGTCAACATGACGCTGCACAGCAACAACGAAACCATGATCCACGTGACATTCAGCCCTCGACTGAGTGCGACTTTTTCACCCAACTGCAACAGATTCAACTGACGATGACAGAACAGCAACGGCAGCCCAGCCACCAATAGCCAGAGGCCGAGGCTATGAACCTGCGGCCAACTGGCACGGTGCAAACTGCCGCCAAGCCACATCAGGGCCGACTCCACCTGATCGATATTGCCGTAAGTGATGAGCAGGTCGGCCACCGCGCTGAGCATCGCGGTGAGACCGACACCGACGAGGATCAAGCGCAACGGCGAGATGCCCTGGCGCCAGGACAGCAGCGCAACGAAGAACGCCACCGCCAGCCCTCCGGCCAGTGCCGCCAATGGATAGAATTCCAGAGGCAAAAGCGCCGGCCAGAGCACGATAATCAACAACATGGTGACGCTGGCGCCTGACTCCACGCCCACCAGGCCCGGCGCCGCCAGCGGGTTACGCGTCAACGACTGCATCAACAGACCGGCAAGGGACATGGCGGCACCGGCCAGGACCGCCAGCAAGACACGCGGCAGCCGTAGTTCCCAGAGCAGGTTGCGCATTGTCGAATTGACTTGCTCAGGCGCCAGCAAGGCTTGCCAGACCTGGGCGACACTCAGTGAGTAGCTGCCGACGGTCAATGCGTACAGCGCCAATGCAACAACGGCAACTATCAGCAACAACACTGAAATCAAGTCGATCGGTCGCGCAATCCAAGGCAACAACGGATACGCCCGGGGCAAGGTCAATCCCGCTCGCATCATCTGACCTTCCTCAATACCAGCACGACAAAAATAGGGCCGCCGATAAGCGCCGTCACGATACCGGTATTGAGCTCGAACGGACGCACCACGGTTCTTGCCGCGATATCCGCCAGAATCAGCAGCAACGCTCCCAGCAACGGGGCGGCCAGCAACAGTCGACGATAATCATCGCCGAACAACAGTCGCGCCGCATGAGGCACCACCAGACCGACAAAGCCAATAGGCCCTGCCAAAGCCACTGCCCCCCCGGACAACAGCACCACCGATGCCAAGCCCAGCACGCGCATTTTCAACAGATTGACACCCATGCCGGCCGCAGCCTGCGGGCCAAGACGATGAGCATTCAATGCACGGACGTTCACCAGGCACAGGCACATGCCGAGCAAGACATAAGGCCAGACCCAAGCCTGCATCGAGCCCCCGGTCACTCCGATGGAGCCGGTAAGCCAGCGCCGCAGACTGTCGAGCCCCTGTTGATCGAGCAGCAGCAAAATCGAGGTAATGGCGCTGAACAGTGCCGCGATCATCGCTCCGGACAGTGTCAGCCGAATCGGATTGTGCCCCCGGCCCGCCAACAGCAGGACGCCGACGGAGGCCACCAATGCCCCCGCAAATGCAAACAATGGAATCATCGACATATTGTTGCCCGGCAGCACCAGCAAGCCGAACACGACGAATAACGCAGCACCGCTGTTGATGCCGAGAATGCCCGGATCGGCCAACGGGTTATCACCCACCGCCTGCATGATTGCACCGGCAAGCCCGAGGCTGGCCCCCACCAGCATCGCGACCAGCAGACGCGGTAAGCGGCTGCCACGGATGACGCTCTGGTCGGGATTGCCCGGCGCGTAGGCGACCAAGGCCTGCCAAGCTTCATGCCAAGGTATGTCCTTTGCGCCGACGGCCAGATGAAGCAGCGAGGTCAAGGCAATTGCCATCAACAAGCCCAACCAGACCGGCAACCGTAAGCCCTGACTCACATCGCCTCCCGCACAGCCAATGGCTGGCTTCGGCCCGTCTGCGGCACGCATAACGGATCACCGGAATAAGGGTCGGTGATGATGTGCGCATCCAGATCGAACACCGCTTTGAGATTGTCCCGAGTGAACACCTTGGCAGGTGCGCCCTGGGCGAGCACACGCCCTTCGCGCATCATCACCAGGTGATCGGCATAACGCGCGGCCTGGTTCAGGTCGTGAAGTACAGCCACGATGGTTTTGCCTTGCTCACGAAGATCCACCAGCAACTCAAGCAGCGTGATCTGATGCGCAATATCGAGAAATGTCGTTGGCTCATCCAGCAGGATCACCGGCGTGTCCTGGGCCAGGGTCATTGCAATCCAGCAGCGTTGCAGTTGCCCCCCCGACAAGGTGGCCAAGGAACGATCAAGCAAAGGATGGATGCCCGCCAGGTCAATGGCCCGGTCAATGGCCTGTTGATCCTGCTCGGACCATTGGCGCCACCAGGTCTGCCAGGGGAAACGTCCCTGCATCACCAGCTCGCGCACACTCATACCGGCTGGCGATGTCGTGCGCTGCGGCAATAACGCCAGGTGTTGTGCCAGCGTTCGACGCGAATACTGCCCCAGCCGCTTCCCCGACAACTGCACCTCGCCCGTACTCGGCCGCAACATATGCGCAAGCACATTTAACAACGTGGTCTTGCCGCACCCGTTCGCCCCGATCAACGCCGTGAAACAACCTTCAGGAATATCCAGGCTGACACCGTTGAGAATCTGCTGTTCGCCATAGCTCAGCCGCACATCGGTGGCTTTCAGCATGACCGTCCCTCCACGCCCAAAAGGCCTGATCGAATGTGTTCATCGAGCAATGCCCCATCGTTTTTTGTCCCGTACAACCAAAGGGAATCCGCTGGGGGCATAAGTGGGCGACAGAATATGTCGAAAATAAAATAATTGCCTACAAGACTGACAATACTAATGCAAACCTTTATCATTTACAGCTAACATATGGCCAGTAGACACCAACCCTGATGGTCTGCTGAACCAACCGAATCAGGGCATAAAGGCCCCCGAAGCCAAAATGTAAACTCAAGGACTCCGTCGATGCTCGGAAAAAAAACAACAGTTGGCACCGAAAAACGTTACGTCATGCGTCATCCAGCATTTCACCTGAGCACCCTTGCACTGGCTTTGGGGAGCATTTTTTCAGCGCAGGCGATCGCCGCGCAGGATGAAACATCCGATAAGGGTACAACGGTTCAACTCGGTGAAATCAACATCAATGCCGCCGCTCCGGAGAACCCGACAGGCCCGGTCAACGGCAAAGTCGCCTTGCGCAACACCAGCGCCACCAAAACCAACGCGGCCATCACTGAGACGCCACAGTCGCTGTCCGTGGTGACCGCCGATGAAATGCGCGATCGCAAATCAGACACCCTGGCCGACGCCCTGAGCTACACCCCGGGCTTCACCAGCCAACCAAGCAGCTTCAACCGGACCTCCGATCGGTTCCGCATTCGTGGTTTCGACGTAGAGTCCGCCACCGGCGGCTCGCTGCGCGACGGCCTGCGCCTGCAAAACAACTCCTACGACGGCGTCCAGGAACCCTTCGGCCTGGAGCGCGTGGAAGTGATCCGCGGCGCCGCCTCGGTACTCTACGGGCAACTGTCACCGGGTGGGTTCGTCAACGGCGTCAGCAAACGCCCGACCGAAACACCGCTGCATGAATTGGGCCTGCAATATGGCAATCATGATCGCAAGCAACTGACAGCCGACTTCAGCGGCCCGCTCGGCGACAGCGAGACCCTCAGCTATCGTCTGACCCTGCTTCAGCGCGACAGTGATACCCAGCAGGACTACATCAACGACAACAAGACCTACATCGCCCCGGCCCTGACCTGGCGTCCCAACGAAGACACGTCGCTGACATTGTTGTCCTTCTATCAAAAAAGTGACACACGCTTCTCCGCCCCCCTGCCCTACCAACTCGTCAAAGGTGTCGGCAACGGCCCCATCACCATCGGCCGCCACGATTTTATCGGCGAGCCTGACTACGACGATATGAATGGCGAAATGTCCGCCATCGGCTACGAGTTCGAACACCGTTTCGACGAGCACACCCGCATCAGCAACAAATTGCGTTACTACGAAGCGGATGTGAAATGGAAGTACCTGCAGGCCCAGACAAGTCCGCTGGCCATTAATACAGCGGCTACCACGGGTATCCTGAGCCGTCAGTACAGCGACCGGCACGAGCGCTCCAGGGCCCTGGCCAGCGACACCAACGTCGAGACACGCTGGAACATCGGTGGCGTGGAAAATACCTTCCTGGTGGGTGCTGACACCTACGACGCCTCGTACGACTCGCATAACTTCCGGGGCGCCGCACCCTCTATCACTCTCGGTGACTACAACTACGGGCAACCGGTAGTGGTGGATGATAGACAAAGTCGTGATCGTGGCTCACAGATCGATACCCTGCAGACAGGCATCTACCTGCAAGACCAGATCAAGTTCGACGACCATTGGTTACTGCTGCTCGGCGGCCGACACGACTGGGCCGACCAGGATCAGAAAGGGTTCGCCACGGGTCAGAAGATCGACCAGAAGAACGAAGCCACCACCTGGCGTGCCGGCCTTGTGTACCAGGCGGATAACGGTCTGGCGCCGTACATCAGCTACAGCGAATCGTTCTTCCCGGTTGCGGTGGCCGAGGCACCTGGCCAGAAATTCGATCCAACCGAAGGCAAGCAGTACGAAATCGGCATCCGCTACCAGCCCCCTGGCAGCAACACCCTGTTGAGCGCAGCGGTTTATGAGCTGACGCAAGAAAACGTAGTGAAGCGCGACCTGGCGGGCCTAAATCCCCAGCAGATTGGCGAACAGCGCTCCCGTGGCCTGGAACTGGAAGCCAAGACAGAGGTGACGCCTCAACTGAGTGTCATTGCGACCTACGCCTACACCGATGCACGCATTACCAAAAGCGTGGTCCAGAGCGAAGTAGGCCAGCGCAGCGAAGATACGCCGTACCACCAGGCCGCCCTATGGGCCGACTACAACTTCGCCCTGCTCGGCTTGCCGCAATTGAAGGTCGGTGGTGGTGCTCGCTACAAGGGAACGACCCAGGCCTCGGGTATCGACTCGCAAATGCCGGCCTATACCCTGTTCGATGCCATGGCCAGCTACCAGATCGACAAGAACTGGGACGTTGCCCTCAACGCAAACAACGTGACGAACAAGAAGTACACCTACTGTGAATTTGCCATCTGCCGCTACGGCGACGAGCGCGAGTTGGTAACCTCCGTTAATTTCAGGTGGTAAGGTTGGCTCGGTCGGCGCTGTCAGGGGTCGACCGAGCCATGTAACGCAGCAGAAATCCAAGCACCAAATAGAAGCTGGGTGACACTGGCTTCTACCTCCCTCAAGGGCGATCAAGCGCCTGTTCATACAGAAAACCGATCCGTATCACCGCGCACTGGCAGGTACGGTTTGTGGTCTATAGTTCCTAGCAAATCCGAAATATTTTCGCTCGTGCAACCTGGAGCAACATCCTCTCGAGCCATAAACCGCGTCGGATAACCACCCGCCTTCAATAGTGAAATGCAGGGAGCACACTATGCCGATCCAGCGGCCTGAAACACTGAGGTTGGCCCCTGGCCCTGCCCATCATGCAGAGATGGATGGCGATAGCGAGGCCGGCGTGTTTCGGTTCGGCTTCGACCAGGCCAAGGAGGCCTACATTCTGTTCCCGCTGCTGGCCGCCCTGCTGTTGCTGGTCATCTGGACCGCTACCTTGTACCTGATCAAGGTTGAACACCTTCGCGCGCAGCAAAGCGCCGCGACAGCGAGCCTGGAGATGGGCGCCACCTACGAAGCGCAAATGTTGCGCGCCATTCACGAAATCGATCAAACCCTCAAGCTGGTCAAATACACCTACGAGGCCGAGGGCGAGCCCAATCCCCTGCGTCGGCTCCAGGAGCGGGCCTTGTTGCCGCCGGCCTTGGTGTTTGACGTCAGTGTGGTCAACACGGACGGCAGGCTCGTGGCAAGCACACGGGTCAACGACCGGGAAAATATCGCGGACCCGGATGAGCAGCAAACGCTGCGGCACAGCGACTCACTGTCCATCAGCCACCCGTGGAAAAGCCCAGTCACCGGGGAATGGCGCTTGCGCTTCAGCCGGCGACTCGACGCGGCCGATGGCAGGCTTTCCGGGATCGCCAGGGTCGAGGTCGATGCCGCCTATTTCGTCAGCAGCTACGACGCCTCGAAACTCGGCGACCAGGGTGCGCTCGGGCTCCTTGGCACCGACGGCATCTTCCGTGTAAGGCGCACCGGGGAAACGGTACTGGCCGGCGATACGGTCGATTACAGCGCCGTGGTGCCAGACGCCGAAAACACCGAGGCCGTGCTCTCGGTCAACGGATGGGACGGGGTGCGGCGCTACACCAGTGCCCGTCAGCTCTACGACTTTCCGTTGGCGGTGATTGTCGGCTTGTCCGAGCAAGAGCAACTGGCCGCGGTGAACCAGCAAGCGCGTACCTATCTCTGGCGCGCCGCCGGCGGCAGCCTGGTGCTGGTGTTGCTGGTGGGCCTGCTAGCCCGGATGAGCTGGCAACTGGCGCAAAGCCGTCTGCGCGCCGCCGAAGCCCAGACGCAACTGGCCGCGGCCGCCCGCCAGGCCGGCATGGCCGAAATCGCCACCAACGTCCTACACAACGTGGGCAATGTACTCAACAGCGTGAATATCTCCGCCGACCTGGTCACCCGCAAGCTGCGCACCAGCAAGGCCTTGGGGCTCGGCAAGGCGGTGCAGATGATGAACGAACATGCCGAGGACCTCGGCGACTTCATCTCCCACGACGAAAAAGGCAAACTGCTGCCCGGCTACCTGAACCAACTGGTGGACGCGCTTGCGGTCGAGCAACAGAGCATGACCGAGGAACTCGGCCAGCTGAGTAAAAGCGTTGACCACATCAAGGAAATCGTTTCCGCCCAGCAATCGTATGCAGGCCCCTCCAGCCTTGCCGAAACCGTGCAGATAAAGGAACTGATCGAGGATGCCCTGCGCATGAACGCCGGCATCATCGCGGCGCATCGGATAACCGTGGTGCGAAACCTGGCCGAAACACCCTTGCTGCAACTGGACAAGCACCGGGTGCTGCTGATCCTTATCAACCTGATAAAAAACGCCAGCAGAGCCATGAATGACCGGCCGGAGTTCACCCCTCAAATCATCCTTCAGAGTGAGATCCCCCAAGAAGACACCCTGGTCATCAAGGTCATCGACAATGGCGAAGGCATCGCGCCCGAGAACCTGACGCGGATCTTTGCCCATGGCTTTACCACGCGCAAGGATGGCCATGGTTTTGGTCTGCACAGCTGCGTACTGGCGGCCATGGAGATGGGCGGCTCGCTGGAAGCCCATAGCGATGGCCCGGGAACGGGGGCGACCTTTACGCTCAAATTGGCGATCTAGGCTACGCTTCGGTGCGTGGTAGCGCGCAGTTTCAGCCACCGTTACAAGGAACAGACGAATGGCGATCCATGCAACGAGGTCACGTTGACCCTATGGTGACAAGACCCAATACCCTGGTCCTGGCAGTCGTGACGCTGTATGCCGGCGGCGCCAGCGCCGACGCCGCCGATATGTTCTCGTTAAGCAGTTTCGGCACGGTGGGGATCGTCCATTCCAGCGAAAAAAGAGCCGACTTCACCTCCAGTATCTTCAAACCCAACGGCGCCGGTCATTCACGCAACTGGAGCGCCGACGTCGACAGCCTGATCGGTGCCCAACTGACTGCCACGTTCACCCCGCAGCTGTCGGCCGTGGTACAGGTCATTTCAGAGCAGCGCTACGACAACAGCTACCGCCCCTTTGTCGAGTGGGCCAACATCAAGTACCAGTTCACGCCGGACTTGAACGCCCGCATTGGCCGTACCGTATTGCCGACTTTCCTGGTCTCCGACACTCGAAAAGTGGGCTACACCCTGCCCTGGGTGCGTGCGCCCATGGAGGTCTACAGCCTGATGCCGATTTCCAGCAGCGACGGCATCGATGGCAGCTACCGGTTTCGTGTCGATGAAATCACCAATACCGTGCAGGCGCACTACGGCCAGAACGACACCCGTCAGCCTGACGGCGCCGGCAAGGCACTGACGAGAAATTTCTGGGGGGTCACCAACACCACCGAGTTCGGCGTCCTGACCACGCGCATCTCCTTCATGAAAGCCGACCTGACCCTGGAGCCGTTCAATTCACTCTTCGATACGTTCAGGGAGTTCGGTGCCGAAGGCATCGCCATCGCTGATCGCTACGACTCCGATGACACGCCTGTCGAATTCTTCGGAGTGGGCGCCAGCTATGACCCGGGCGACTGGTTCGTCATGAGCGAATGGGGGCGTCTGGATAGCCGTTCCGGCCTGGGCAGGACCAGTGGCTGGTACATCAGCGGCGGGTACCGCGTTGCAGCGTTCACCCCCTATGTCACCTACGCTCGATCCAGGACCGAAACAGAAGTCTCCAGCCCGGGCTTGACGACATCGGCCTTGCCGCCCGCCCTGGCGGGGGTTGCCGAGCAGCTCAACGGTGCGCTCAACTCTGTCCTGGGCTCAAACGAAGGCCAGCAGACCCTTTCCTTGGGCGTGCGCTGGGACTTCACCAAGAACATGGACGCCAAACTGCAATACGATCACACACGTTTCAAGGGCAACTCGGTCGGTCCGTTGATCAACCCCCAACCGGACTTCACGTCGGGGGGCTCACTCAACGTCATCAGCCTAGCTGTCGATTTTGTATTCTGATGGAGCAGGCCATGGGGTTTGTGAGGCTCATCGGATTCGCCGTAGCGGGGCTCGCCCTGTGCGCAGCCAGCGCTGCCGTCAAGGCCGAGGTGGCCGTGGTCGTCGCCACGTCCAGCCCGGTGAAAGCGCTCGCGCCCAATCAGGTGGCGGATATTTTCCTCGGCAAGACCAGTCGTTTCCCCGACGGCGGACAGGCAATTCCCATTGACCTGACGGAAGATTCGCCGACCCGCGATGAGTTCTACACAACGTTCACCGGCAAGTCCGCCTCCCAGCTCAAGGCGCACTGGTCGAAAATCATCTTTACCGGCAGGGGCCAACCGCCGCAGGCTGTTTCGAACAGCGCGGAGGTCAAGAAGCGTGTTGCAGAGAACCCCGGCACCATTGGCTATATCGATGCTCGGGAGGTGGACGGCAGCGTCAGGGCACTACCGCTTGACCCGCAATAAGCACGTACTGCCGTTCACTTGAGAAAGCAGATGAATCTGTGGCGAGGGGATTTATCCCCGCTGGGCTGCGCAGCAGCCCTAAAATCTGAAATCCCAGTTTGCCTAGTAAATTGAATCGACAGTGTTGGGGCCGCTTCGCGACCCAGCGGGGATAAATCCCCTCGCCACAATGAGTACGGGCCTTTACGTATCGAGATCCGTGTCGGCCGCCTGGGCTTGCAGCAATACCTTGAACTGATCGGCGGGAACCGGTTTGTTGAAGTAAAAGCCCTGGAACTCGTCGCAGGCATTGTCGCGCAGGAAATCGGCCTGCTCCTTGGTTTCCACACCCTGGGCCACCACGGTCAGGCTGAGGGTCCGGCCCATGGCAATAATGGCCTCGGTCAAGGCTTTGTCTTCCGACACGCTGCTGGTATCGCAGATACACGAGCGGTCGATCTTGATGACGTCGAGCGGAAACTGTTCGAGGGCAGAGAGCGAAGAATAGCCAATGCCGAAATCATCGATGGCGATGCGGACCTTCAGGTGCTTGAGCCCGGTCAACACGCTCAACGCTCTCTTGACGTCCTGCATGAGCAGGCTCTCGGCGATTTCCAGCTCCAGCAGACGTGCATCCATACCGGTTTCGGCCAATATCTCAGCCAGGTCCGTGAGCAGGTTCTCATCGGCAAACTGCCGTGCCGTGAGGTTCACGGCGACCCCCAGGTGCGGCAATCCCTGTTGCTGCCAGGCCACGTTTTGCTGGCAGGCGGTCTTGAGCACCCACTTGCCGATCGGCACGATCAAACCGGTCTCTTCGGCGACGGGGATGAATTGCATCGGTGCCACGATACCCAGGTCCGGATGGTTCCAGCGCAGGAGCGCTTCCATGCCGGTAATGCGACCACTGCCAATATCTCGCTTGGCCTGGTAGTGAAGCTGGAACTCGTGGCGCTCCAGCGCGTGGCGCAAGCTCAGCTCCAGCGTCATCCGCTCCAGTGAGTCCGCGTTCAGCTTCGCGGAGTAGAACTGGAAGTTGTTCTTGCCACATTGCTTGGCCTGGTACATCGCGATATCGGCGTTTTTCTTGAGTGTCTGCTCGTCCAGGCCATCCTGTGGGAAGACACTGATGCCGACGCTGGCGGTCACCCGGAACTCCTGGCCCTGAAGGTTGAAAGGCCGGGCAATGGCGCCGAGGATTTTCTGGGCGGTGGTTGCCACGTCCTTGTCATCGGACAGCTCCGGCAGCAGGATCACGAATTCGTCGCCGCCCAATCGGGCCACCGTATCGCTGGTGCGCAGACACGTCTTGAGTCGCAGCGCCACTTCCTTGAGCAATTGATCGCCGGCATCGTGCCCAAGCGTATCGTTGACTTGCTTGAAGCGGTCGAGATCCAGGAACAGCACCGCCAGTTGCCGATGATAACGACTTGCCTCGCCGATGCTCTGGCTCAACAACATGCTGAACAGACTGCGATTGGGCAAAGCCGTAAGGCCGTCGTGATAGGCCAGATACTCGACATTTTCGGCGTAGGCAATTTTCGCTTCGCCAGCGCGCAGACGGCTTTGCACCAGTTGCCAGCTCATCCGGGCGAGCAGCCCCGCCAACAACACCAGCAACAGGCTGCCGCCCGCCGTGCGCCAGAGGTAGGTGTGCGCTTGCCGCGTCACTGTGGCCAATTGTTCTTCTTCGGACAACCCGACGATCACCGCCAGCGGAAAATCGTAGAGTTGACGGGCACTGGTGTAGCGCCGCACACCGTCCGTTCCGTTGATCAAGCGTACGGCGTCAGTGTTTTCGGTGTCCGGCACCACGGCGGCGTAATCGACCTCATCGCCGGCCGATATCGCTTCCCCGCTACGCCGTGCCCGAAAGACGCCGTCGATGCCCAGCAGGCCGAGCAAGCCCTGATTGCCAAGCTTCGAGGTGTCATAACTGCTGACGAAATAGGCCGCATCGACTTCAACCATGGCGATCCCGGCGAATGCGCCAGCCTCCGTGTCAAGCCGCCGGCTGAAACGCAACTTCCACTCCCCCGTCGCCGGGCTTTTCCATGGGCGGCTGATCGACAGTGCCGTGTCACGCCCCACCGTTTGCAGCTCATCCTTGGCGATCCGGTTTCCGACCTCGCTCGACTGGGTGCTGGCCACGACCAGGGCACTGGCATCAACCACGCTGACATCAAACAAGTAAGGCGAAGGCAGCAAGGCACGTGCCTTGAGCTTGGGCAGCGGGTTTGGCTCGCGCTCGGACTCGTAGGTGTACTTGACGAGCTTGAGGGTCTGATCGATTTCACGCACCGCCCGTAGGATCTGCGCTTCGTAGGTGGCGCCGATTTCCAGGCTCGCCTCGGCGATGCCTTGCTGCGCGCGGGCCTGTTCGAGTTCGATCAGGTACAGGGTGCCCGCCCAGATGACCGACAACAGCAGAACGGCCAGCAGCGGGAACAGAATGTAGGCTTCCTGGACCTGGTCGACGCGGCGCCGAAACCGATTGCTCGTCGCATCGGACTGGGCGTTTTCACGAGGGGCGACATCCTGGGCCGACGTCAGTACACTCGCCCGTTGGATCGCCATGGTGTGCTCCCTGCATTGTTCACTGCTGACGGCCTGCGGGTATCCGACGCGGTAACGCTGCGAGGCGTACGTGGTTCCTGGTCGCCGGCACTGAAGGATTCCGAACCTGCAGAAAACTATAGACCACAAACTGCGCCTGCCACTGCCAATCGGCACGCCGACCGTGGCTTTGCGCCGATTGTAATGACGAAGTGCAGTTGACTCCCCTGACTTATTGGTCCAGTTTTTAATACAACAGTGCCCTGCAAGTCTTTCATGCAGGACGCGACGCCTGATAAATCCTGTTCGTTAATCAAAGGGCCCCTGCCAGCCTATGAATGATGTACGTAGGACCTTCCCTACCATTGAACGCCAATGGATGCCCCTGTGCCGTTGATTCCCCTGGTTGTGTGTGACGACTCCAACATGGCGCGCAAACAGGTGTTGCGCGCGCTGCCGACAGACTGGCCGGTTTCGGTCACCGAGGCGGTCAACGGGCGCCAGGCGATGGACGCCATACGCCAAGGCCTGGGGCAAGTGGTGCTGCTCGACCTGACCATGCCGGAGATGGATGGCTACCAGGTGTTGAGCGCCTTGCGCGCCGAGGGCTTGAAGGCGCAAGTCATCGTGATTTCCGGTGACGTCCAGGACGAGGCGGTGCGC
Source organism: Pseudomonas sp. CFII68 (assembly GCF_000416195.1). Taxonomy (NCBI): domain Bacteria; kingdom Pseudomonadati; phylum Pseudomonadota; class Gammaproteobacteria; order Pseudomonadales; family Pseudomonadaceae; genus Pseudomonas; species Pseudomonas sp. CFII68. The sequence continues at coordinate 156,908 of NZ_ATLN01000017.1, read as the reverse complement.
CGCGTGCTTGAGCTGGGCGCGCTGGCGTTCCTGAAAAAACCGTTCGACGAAAACGAACTGCGCCAGACACTGGAGCGGCTGGGGCTACTGGCCCAAGCCAGCCAGGTGCCGTTGCAGAATCGTTCGGCCACGAACACGGCCATCAGTTTTCACGATGTGTTCCGCGAGACGGTCAACGTGGCCATCGGCCGGGCAGCGGCCCTGATCGCCAAGGTATTGGGGGTCTTTGTGCAGTTGCCGGTGCCGAACGTGAACATTCTCGAGGTCGGTGAGCTGCATATGGCGTTGAACGACGTTGGCAGCTCCGAGCAACTCACGGCCATCTGCCAGGGTTTTATCGGCAGCGGCATCGCCGGCGAAGCCCTGCTGATATTCCACGACTCGGAGATCGCCGACATCGCGCAACTGATGCAGCGCGAGAGCGCCGATTATTCAGACCTGGAAATGTTGCTGGACCTTTCCAGCGTCTTGATCGGTGCGTGCCTGAGCAGCATTGCCGAACAGATCGATGTGGTGTTTTCCCAGGGTCATCCGCAGATCCTCGGCCAGCACGCGGCCATCGATGACCTGATCCAGGTCAACCGCAAGCACTGGAAAAAGACCCTGGCAGTGGAAATCAGCTACAGCCTGGAAGGGCACGATATTCGCTTCGACCTGTTGCTGCTGTTCACGGAAGACTCCATCGAACGGTTGACCCACAAACTCGCCTACCTGATGAGCTGAGCCATGAACGATCCCATCGATCTGAACGAGTTTCACTGGTTACTGGCCATCGTTCAGAGCATCGACGTCGGTGTCGTGGTGCTCGACCGCGAGTACCGCGTGCAGGTCTGGAACACCTTCATGGAGAACCGCTCCGGGGTGCAGCCCAAGGATGCCCACAATCAGCATTTTTTCAGCCTGTTCCCTGAAGTCGATCGCCAGTGGTTCAGCCGCAAGGTGGAAAGTGTCGCGACCCTGGGCACGCCAGCGTTCACGGTCTGGGAGCAGCGCCCGTACCTGATTCGGTTCAAGAGCTACCAGCCGATCACCGGCCAGGAAGCGTTCATGTACCAGAACACCACGCTGCTGCCGCTGCGCTCGCCTGACAACACCATCAAGCACATCTGCCTGGTGATCTATGACGTCACCGACGTCGCCACCAACCGGCATCAGCTCCAGGCCGCCAACGCGCAGTTGCAGGAACTCTCCAGCACCGATCGGCTGACAGGGCTGTACAACCGCGGGCATTGGGAGGCCAACCTGAAAGCCGCCTACGCCCGGCACCAGCGCTACGGCCATGCGTTGAGCCTGGTGATGCTCGATATCGATCACTTCAAGCGGGTCAACGACACCTACGGTCACCAGGCCGGCGACAAGGTCATCGAGCAAGTCGCCAGGCTGCTGCTCGAACATGCGCGCGACTCCGATGTGGTCGGGCGCTATGGCGGTGAAGAGTTTGGCGTGGTGCTTTCAGATACCGACAGCAGCGGTGCACTCACTTTCGCCGAACGCATGCGGCACTCCGTGGAGGCGCTGGAGGTGGTGTACAACGACCAAACCATCCGTTTCACCATCAGCCTGGGCGTGGCCGACCTGAGCCAACCCTCGAACGACCACGCCGACCTGATCGCCAGGGCGGACCAGGCGCTGTATACGTCGAAGAAGACCGGGCGCAATCGGGTGACGGTGCATGAATAGCGAGCCCATACACATCCCCTGTGGGAGCGAGCCTGCTCGCGATGGCGGTGTGTCAGCCACCCTCAATGTTGCTGAACCACCGCTTTCGCGAGCAGGCTCGCTCCCACAGGGAATGTGTGTGGCATTCACTCACTCATAAGGCTTGACGACGTTTCAGCATATTTACCCAGCAGCTTTAGCGTCACCCCGTTTGTCCAGCCGAAGCCGTCCTGCAGTTCATATTCGCCGCCTCCCCCGCCGTCTCCGCGCCCGGACAGATCGTATTTCTCCACCAGCTTGTTTTCCTTGCGGTAAAGGTTCTCGACCTGCTGCAAGAAGCGGCTGCCAATTTGCTGCGCCAGGCCGGTGTGCTGGTATCGGTCCAGCCCCTCCACCGCGACCCATTGCAACGGTGCCCAGCCATTGGGCTCGTCCCATTGCTGGCCATTACTGACCTGGGTGGTGGCGATGCCGCCGGGGCGCAACAGGCCGTCACGTACCGCATCGGCAGTGCGATTGGCATGCTCGACAGACGCCAGCCCCGTATACAGCGGGAAAAGCGTCGCGGCCGTAAGCTGCTGGCGTGGCTGATTGCGTTGCCAGTCATAGTCCACGTAGAAACCTTTGTCGGCATTCCACAAGTGCTTCTCGATGGCACGCTGGCGCAGTTCGGCGCGCCGGCCGTAAGCCTGGACGCAGGGGCTGTTCTGCACCGTCTCGCAGGCTTTGGCGATGGTGTTTTCCAGATGATAGATCAGGCTATTCAGATCCACGGGCACGATGGCCGTGGTGCGAATACTCGCCAGGTTCTGGCCATCGTCCAACCAGCGCGAGCTGAAGTCCCAGCCACTTTCGGCGCCAGCGCGCAGGTCTCGCCAGACCTCTTCCCTGGCCCGCTCCGGCGCCTGCTCGGCAGTGCGGACATCTTGCAACCACGATTCCTGTCGAGGCGTCGGGCTGGCATCCCAATAGCGGTTGAGCACACTGCCATCGGCAAGCTTGACCACGTGCCGCTCAGCCGCGCCGGGCTTGAGTGACTGGGCGCCCTCCATCCAATAGGCATACTCCTTCTGCAACTGCGGCAGGTATCGTCCATAGGCCTGGTCGCCCTCGATACGCGCCTGTAACTCCACCATGTAAGCAAAAAATGGCGGCTGCGACCGGCTCAAGTAGTAGGTGCGATTGCCGTTGGGAATGTGGCCGTAGGTGTCGATCATGTAGGCAAAGTTGTCGGTCATCTGCCGGACCTGAGCCTTATCGCCGCTCTGCTCAAGCCCCAGCATGGTGAAATACGAATCCCAGTAATACATCTCGCGAAAACGTCCGCCAGGCACCACATAGGGCTGCGGCAGGGGCAACAAGCTGCTGTAGGCCGGCACCTGGCTGTAGGATCGACTCAGTACCGGCCAAAGGCTGTCGATGTGTGCCTCGATCGGAGCGCCGGGCTTGGGTGCCGGGCTTTCGGCTTCGCCGGATTCGATGAAATTGTCTTTCACGAAGGCCTTGATATCGAAGCCATCGCGGTTACGTCGGGCCAGGTAATCGGCGCGGATCTGCGCTGGATCACGGTTGGGCAGTGCGTCCACGAAATGCTTCTGGTCAGTGAACACCTGCTCGCGTTGCACCGCTTCAAAGAGTTCGGGATAGGCTTGGTCGGGGGGGAGATTGGCTCGTGCCTGGGCGTCGGCATAGCCCCATGTAGCGGGCGGTTGGCTTGAACAGGCCACGCACAGCAGCGCGGTAAAGGATAGGCTGGTGAAGTACATAGGTCGCATCGGCGGCTCCATCATGTTGTCGTTCCTGACAAACGAGTGACCTGCCCGGATGGACCTGGGTTCATTAAATGCGCTTCGATAGCCCCAGCTCCTGTGGGAGCGAGCTTGCTCGCTCCCACAGGCTTCAACTGGCCGGCATCAGAACCAGGTTTCCATCTGGATGCCGTACTGCCAGGTACCGCCGGCGTTGAAGTCAGTCTTGCCGAAGGAGTCGGTGGTGCTGTACCGGTCCAGGTCCGAAGACCAGTTCATGACACTGGCGAACAGGCGCAGCTCAGGACGCGTAAGCAGATCGCCCAGGTCAGGCTTGAAGGTCGGGGCGACCGTGAACTTCCAGAAGTTGCCGTCGACCGCATTGCGTTGCATGTAACCCTTGGGGTCGAGCTGCATGGTTTGCCAGCTCATCTCGTAGGCCATCTCGAAATTGCTGTTGATTTCGTTGGCCAACCGCACGTTGAGGGTCATCCAACGGTAATCGTCGCCCTTGACGTAGCGGTCCTTGCTTTGCTCAGCCAGCAGGCTCGGGCCGATGCGCCAGTCGGACGCTATAGGTGTCTCGCCGTAGAGCGCCAGACGCAGGGCACGGGCATCGTCGATCAATTCGCCATCGGCACCGACGTTCTTGACCTCCGCCCCCAATCCCTGGCCATAGAGCAGCGCCGTCTTGAAGAAGCCTTCGCGGCCGAAAAAGTTTTTCTGGTGATTGGCAACCATACTGTGCAAGCCGGAATCGGCCGGCGCCAGCCCCGCTTCGTTGGTGCGGGTAGCAAAGTCGTTTTTCTTCGAGCCGATGGCGTTGAACATCCACTGCCACTGGCCATTGTCGAAAAACTGGTTGGAGGTCAGGATGTAGCTTTCCACATCGGCATTGACGCCGCCCTCACTGAAATCACCGTAGTTGCGACCGATCAACGAGTAGTTCGAGCGCCAGTTCTTGTTCATCTGTATATCGTAGATACCGCCACCGGTGCCAGCCAGATAGACAACGTCGGAGTCGAGCCAGTGGATGTCGAAATTGTCCCTGTCGAAGCGCTTGCCAGCCCACAGGGTGGAGTTTTCGAACATCGAGTTGCCCTTGAATGCCGCCAGGTGATCGAGTTCGGTAAACACCTGGCGCACGTTCAGGTTGCTTTCATCGGCGGTCCAGTCGTTGGAGCTCTCCACACCATCGGCGATGGAAACCGTGAACTTGGAGCGGGTACCGTTCTGCGCGTATTGCTCTTTCGACAGGTCGATACGCATGTAGGTATCGTCCTCGTTACCGAGTCGCCCGACAGCGCCACCGACAGAACCGGCCGGAGTGGTGTACGGACCGCCACGACCACCGCCCAACCCATCATTGATCAGCAACCCGGAGCGGGCGTAGCCCTTGAAGCTGAAACCGTCGGTAAGGTGCGCACCACTGCCCTGCTTCTCTGTGCTTTGCTGGCTGGCTTCGAGTTTGGCCAGGCGAGCGTCGAGCGTGGGGACCGTAGCGGCGGACGCCACCGGTTGCACGGCGGGCGTGGCGAGTTTGAGTTGCTGTAATTCCCTGGCGAGTGCCTGGGTTTGCTGTTCGGCGGCGGCGGCACGCTTTTCCGCTGCACTGGCACGGGCCTCGAACGCGGCCATGCGCTCTTCCAGAGTCGCGGCCTGTGAAGTGGTCGCCGAGGCGCCGAGCACACCTACGAGTAGCCAGCTTGATGCTTTCTGCATGTGGTTTTTCCCTGTTTTGTTTTTATTGTTCTGTTGCCGCGACCGGCCTTTTTGCCCAGGTTCTGAATTGTCAGACCCAAGGAAAAAAAGGATGCCTCATCGCAAATACACTGCTACATTTGGCGATGTTAACGTTAACTTTTCTAAAAACAAAAATAAAGAGGGCTTTATGAAACAGCTCAAATCGATCCTTCCAGCGGCACTGCTCGGCCTGTGCGTCGGGTTTCCATCCCTCTCCACAGCCGCCAGCCTGACGATTTCCTGCGGTGCCGTGGGTGCTGAATTGCAACTGTGCAAGGAGGCCGTCGAGGCGTGGTCGAAGCAGACCGGCAACAGCGTCGAAGTGGTTTCCACCCCTAACTCGGCAACCGAACGGTTGTCGTTCTACCAACAGATCCTCAGTGCGCAATCCAGCGACATCGACATCATCCAGATCGACATGGTGTGGCCGGGGATGCTTGCCAAACACTTGATGGACCTGCGCGAGGTGCTTCCTGCCAACGCTACCCAAGGTTACTTCCAGGCCCAGGTGGACAACGCCACGGTGAACGGGCGCCTGGTGACCATGCCGTGGTTCACCGACTCGGGGCTGCTGTATTACCGCAAGGACTTGCTCGAGAAGTACAACAAGCCCGTGCCCCAGACCTGGGAAGAAATGACGGCTACCGCCAAGACTGTCCAGCAAGCCGAGCGTGATGCCGGGAACGCCAATGCCTGGGGCTATGTATTCCAGGGGCGCGCCTACGAAGGCCTGACGTGTAATGCCCTGGAGTGGATCAGCAGCCAGCCGCAAGGCGGGCTGGTCAATCCGCAAGGCGACATCGTGGTCAACAGCCAGGCCTCAAGGGCCGCATTGACCTTGGCCAAAAGCTGGGTGGGAGACATTTCCCCGCGTGGCGTACTCAACTACACCGAGGAAGAAGGACGCGGCGTCTTCCAGTCGGGCAATGCGCTGTTCATGCGTAACTGGCCTTATGTCTGGGCCCTGGTGCAAAGCCAGGACAGCGTCGTGAAGGACAAGGTCGGCGTCGCTCCCCTGCCCCGCGGCGGCGAGACGGGCACCCATGCGTCCACCCTCGGTGGCTGGGGCCTGGCGGTGTCGCGCTACAGCGCCAACCCCAAGCTCGCCGCAGAGCTGGTGAGCTACCTGAGCAGCGCCCAACAGCAGAAACACCGCGCCTTGGTTGGCGCCTACAACCCGGTGATCGAGTCGCTGTACCAGGATCCCGAGTTGCTCGCGGCCATGCCTTACTACAGTCAACTGCGCAGCATCCTCAATGATGGGGTCATGCGCCCTGCTTCAATCACCGCCGACCGCTATCCACGGGTCTCCAATGCGTTCTTCGATCAAGTGCACGGCGTGCTGGCGGGCGAACGGCCGGTCGATCAAGCGCTGGCCGAACTGGAAAGCGAACTTACGCGCATCAAACGCCGGAACTGGTAAGCCACAAGGAAGGAAATCACCATGTCTGTCTCCACTACACTCGCCCCCGGCGACGACGAGCACCTGCTCACTCGGGAAACGCCGGTACAACGCCGTCGCGTTCGCGCCGCCTGGCTATTCCTGAGCCCGATGTTGCTGTGCCTGGCCCTGGTGGCGGCCTGGCCGCTGCTGCGCACATTCTGGTTCAGCCTGACCGACGCCAGCCTGGCCGACACGGGCGATGCCAGCTTTGTCGGCTTGAGCAATTATCTGTTTCACAGCAGTGCTGGCTGGTCGGGCATCCTGGTCGATCCACAGTGGTGGAATGCGGTGCGCAACACCTTGCATTTCACCGTGGTGTCAGTGGGATTGGAAATCGTACTGGGGCTGCTGGTGGCGTTGCTGCTGAACGTCAAGTTCACCGGACGCGCCCTGGTACGGGCGTTGATCCTGATCCCCTGGGCGATCCCGACCATCGTCTCGGCGAAAATCTGGTCATGGATGCTCAACGACCAGTTCGGCATCATCAATCACATGATGCTCGGCCTCGGCCTGATCGATGCGCCCCTGGCCTGGACAGCCGACGCCGACCTGTCGATGTGGGCAGTGATCGTCGTCGACGTCTGGAAGACCGTGCCCTTCGTCACGCTGCTGATGCTGGCGGCCTTGCAGATGTTGCCCAGCGACTGCTACGAAGCCGCCAGGGTCGATGGCATTCACCCGGTGAAAGTGTTCTGGTGGGTCACCCTGCCGCTGCTGATGCCGGCATTGCTGGTGGCGGCGATCTTTCGCATCCTCGATTCCTTGCGAGTGTTCGACGTCATCTATGTGTTGACCTCGAACTCATCGAGCACCATGAGCATGTCGGTCTATGCCCGCCAGCACCTGGTGGAATTCCAGGACGTCGGTTACGGCAGCGCCGCTTCGACCTTGCTGTTCCTGGTCGTGGCGGTCATCGCAATGGCGTACCTGTACCTCGGACGCCGTCAACTGGAGGTCCGCGCATGAGCCCGCGCCTGCTGAAAAAAACCCTGCTGCGCGCCGGGTTCTGGTGCCTGATCGGGATCTTGCTGCTGTATGCGGTCTTCCCGTTCTACTACGCCATCGTGACGTCGCTGAAGCCGTCCAGCGCCTTGTTCCAGGTGAGCTACTGGATCGACAACCCCGACTTCTCCAACTATGCCGCCGTGCTGAGCCAGGCCTCGTTCCTGCGGGCCATCGGCAACTCGCTGGTGGTTGCGCTGAGCGTAGTCGCGCTGGCGTTGTTCCTCAGCCTGACTGCCGCCTATGCCCTGGGCCGCGTGAAGTTTCGCGGACGCGGCGTGGTGTTGATGATGGTCCTGGGCGTCTCGATGTTTCCACAAGTCGCAGTGCTGTCGGGATTGTTCGAAGTGATCCGTGCCCTGGGCCTGTACAACACGTCCTGGGCGTTGATCCTGAGCTACACGATTTTCACCCTGCCCTTCACCGTCTGGGTACTGACCACCTTCATGGGGCAATTGCCTCATGAGCTGGAAGAGGCCGCCATCATGGACGGTGCGTCACCCTGGGTCACGCTGACCCGCGTGCTGTTGCCGCTGCTCTGGCCGGCACTGGTCACCACGGGGCTTCTGGCCTTCATCGCCGCCTGGAACGAGTTCCTGTTTGCCCTGACCTTCACCCTGACCGACTCGCAACGCACGGTCCCGGTCGCCATCGCGCTGATTTCCGGCGGCAGCCCCCATGAATTGCCTTGGGGCTTGTTGATGGCGGCGTCGGTGCTGGTCACGGTTCCATTGGTGATTCTGGTGCTGGTCTTCCAGCGCCGCATCGTTTCCGGCCTCACTGCCGGCGCGTTAAAGGGTTGAGGCCCAACACAGATAAGAAAGGAACAGCATCGTGATCAAGTTGAAGCTGGACAACGTGAACAAACAATTGGGCGGCGCACGCATTCTTCGCGACGTCAGCCTGGAAATCTCGGCAGGTGAATTCGTGGTTTTCGTCGGCCCTTCGGGCTGCGGAAAGTCGACCTTGCTGCGACTGATCGCCGGACTGGATTCGATCTGCGACGGCGACCTGCTGATCGACGGACGCCGGGTCAATGACCTGGAACCGCGCGAGCGTGGCGTCGGCATGGTGTTCCAGTCCTATGCGCTGTACCCGCACATGAGCGTCTACGACAACATCAGCTTTGGCCTCAAACTGGCCAAGACCGAAAAGACCACCCTGCGCGAGCGAGTGCTGAAAACCGCGCAGATCCTGCAGTTGGACAAACTGCTGCAACGCAAGCCACGGGAACTGTCGGGTGGACAGCGCCAGCGCGTGGCCATGGGCCGGGCCATGGCGCGGGAACCGGACATTCTGTTGTTCGACGAGCCGCTGTCCAACCTCGACGCCTCCCTGCGCGTGCAGATGCGCAACGAAATCGCTCGGCTGCATGGGCGCCTGGGCTCGACCATGATCTACGTGACCCACGACCAGGTTGAAGCGATGACCCTGGCCGACAAGATTGTCGTGCTCAATGGCGGGCGCATCGAACAGGTCGGCTCGCCACGCGAACTCTACGAGCACCCGGCCAGCCGCTTTGTCGCCGGTTTCCTCGGTTCGCCCAAGATGAACTTTCTGCCGGCGCGCCTGCACACCCCAGGTGAAACCAGCCAGATCGACAGCCCTTTATTGGGCATGACGCCCCTTCCTTTCGACAGCGCCCACCTGGCCGCGAACAGTCCGCTGACCTTGGGGATTCGCCCGGAACACGTGTCGCTCAAAGCGGCGCAAGGCAGCGCTGGGGTCGTCGTGGTCGGGGTCGAATACCTGGGCAGCGAAACCTACGTGCACCTGGAGTCAGGCGAGGATGAACCGTTGATCTGTCGCTGCGAAGTCAACGCCGGATGGCGAGTGGGCGATCGGGTTGAACTGCAACTGGCGTTCGGCAGCGTGCATCTGTTCGACGCAGATGGCACGGCCTTGAGACGCCACCCTGCTGTTATTGAAGTCCTCCCGGAGGACGTCCCACAGCGCTCGCCAAAAGCAGGCGCCCTATGACTGTGTCTGTAAATGCCATGAACGCCCCCATGCCCTCCCCCCTTGAACATGCGCAGCAGGCGCTGAGTGAAGGTCAGTCTCGTCTCATCGACGATTATCGCCCTGACTATCATCTGGCGCCTGTCGCGGGCTGGATGAACGACCCTAACGGGGTGGTGTTTTTCCGTGGTGAATATCACGTGTTCTACCAACACCACCCTTTCGATGCCAAATGGGGTCCGATGTATTGGGGACACGCCAAGAGCGCCGATCTGGTCCATTGGCAGCATCTGCCCCTTGCCCTGGCGCCAGGCGATGACTTTGACCGCCACGGCTGTTTTTCCGGTAGCGCGGTGGTGTGTGGCGACACCCTGGCGCTGATCTACACCGGGCACACCTGGCTGGGAGAAGTGGGTGACGAGCGCTTTATCCGCCAGGTCCAGTGCCTGGCCACCAGTGACGACGGCATCCGGTTCGTCAAGCATGGCGCCGTCATCGAGGACGCGCCGCAAGAAACGATCATGCACTTTCGCGACCCGAAGGTCTGGCAGGAGGACGGCCATTGGTACCTGATTGCCGGCGCGCGCCTGGGCGACAAACCGCTGCTGCCGCTGTACCGCTCCACCGACCTGCGCACCTGGGAGTTCCTCGACTACGTGTCCAGCGGTAATGAGGGCGATGGCTACATGTGGGAATGCCCGGACCTGTTTCGCCTAAACGGGCGTGACGTGCTGCTGTACTCCCCCCAGGGCATGCAACCCGAAGGTTACGAACGGCTCAACAAGTACCAGACCGGTTATCGCATTGGCCGGCTCGACAACGAATGGCACTTCACCGGCGGGCCATTCATCGAACTGGATAACGGTCACGATTTCTATGCCGCGCAAACGTTGGAGGCCGCCGATGGTCGGCGCCTGGTATGGGCTTGGCTGGACATGTGGGAAAGCCCGATGCCGAGCCAGGCCCATCACTGGTGCGGCATGCTCGGCTTGCCCCGCGAGCTTGAACTGCAGGGCGATCGCCTTGGCGTGTTTCCGGCACGGGAACTGACCGCGCTGCGCCAGGCGCCGCTGCCGAGCATCGCGCCGTGGGGCGAGTCGGGCAGCCGCTGGGTGCCGCAGGTACAGGGCGACAGGCTGGAGATCCATGTGCATCTGGATCTGCTCGGCTGCACCGAAGGCCACCTGGGCATTGCCTTGCGCTGCAGTGCCGATGAGCAGGAGCAAACCCTGCTCTATTACGACGCGTCACTGCAACGCCTGGTACTCGATCGCAGCCGCTCGGGTGCGCAAGTGAGCGGTCAGCGCAGCGTGTCGATCGAGCCGACGCAAACGCAACTGCACCTGCGGGTATTTCTCGATCGCTCGTCCATCGAGGTGTTTGAGGAAAACGGCCGCTTCAGCTTCAGCAGCCGCCTCTATCCGCGGCCCGACAGCCTCGGGGTGAAACTGTTGGCAAACGGCACTGGCGGGCGCGTCGCCATCCCCAAGGCGTGGCCGCTGGACTCGGGCTGGCTGTGAGTACCGCCATTGGAGTCGCGAGAAGCCCAGGGCCTGTGTCATGATTCTGCGTCAACCTGACTGGCCGCACTTCGCATGACTTCAGTGAAAGACGTTGCACAGCTGGCCGGCGTATCCCTGATGACGGTTTCGCGCGCGCTCAACACGCCGGAAAAACTGAGCCCCGAAACCCTTCAGCGGGTACGTCGCGCCATTGAGGAACTGCAATTCGTACCGAGCCTGTCGGCGCGCAGGATGCGCGGCGACAACCTGCAGGCGCGCACCATCGGTGTGTTCGCACTGGACACCGCAACCACACCGTTCGCCGTCGAGTTGCTGCTGTCCATCGAACAGACCGCGCAGCAGGCAGGCTGGAACGTCTTCATCCTCAACCTGTTGAGCAACCCGCCCACCGACCAGAACATCGACCTGATGCTGTCGCACCGCCCCGACGGGTTGATTTTCAGTGCCATGGGATTGCGCCAGGTGAGCATTCCCGAGCGACTCAAGAGCAAACCGCTGGTGCTCGCCAATTGCCTGGCCGATGACAGCCACCTGGTCAGTTATGTGCCGGATGATGAAGCCGGGCAGCATCGAGCCATGCAGCATGCGTTGAGCCAAGGCTATCGGCGCCCGCTGTGTATCAATTTACCGAGGAAGAGTCTTGCCTGGGGTCTGCGCCAGCAAGGCTTGCAACGCGCCTGTCAAGCCGTCGGGCTGGCACCTGAAGCACTCCTGCAATACGACCTTTCCGATCACGACGCCTATGGTGAAACCGCCGCCATTCTCGACCGGCACATCGTTGACGGCCGTCCGCAATTCGACGTCCTGGTCTGCGGCAACGACCGCATCGCCTTCTGCGCCTATCAGTTGTTGCTGGGTCGCGGCCTGAAAATTCCCGGCGATGTCGCGGTGCTCGGCTATGACAACATGATCGGCATCGCCGAACTGTTCGTCCCGCCACTGACCACCGTACAACTGCCGTACTACGAGATCGGTCGCCAGGCGGCACGGCACCTGATCGAGAACCTCGAGGTATCGGGCGCCCAGCCGGTGGATTGCCCGCTGGTGGTCAGGGCGTCGCTATAAGACCGCCGACAAACCCGTGGCGAGGGAGTCGCCGACGCTGCGCTGTCGCGCAGCAAACAATTATTCGGCCTCAGATAGGAGGTGCGCGCAGGACAGAGGCCGCAGTTATCACTGGCGTGTTCGCACCCGAGAGGGAGAGCGGCCCACACGGTATCGGCGTGGAGTCGTTGTTGGCATAGCATGCTGTGACCACGTATAGGAGAGTGAACCCTTTCGCCACTGTGTAGCCTGCGCCTTGGAATCTATTTAGAAGATCAGATACCTGAGTTTTTGAATAGGAGCTTGCGCACGAAGTCAGTCTGACAGTTGGCCAGGATTATGGCCGAGTACATATCCATCGCTGCGGTAACGGCCACTTAGGGTTCCGCCCTGACGGCGGCTCACTTTTGAGAAGCCCGGGAGCCGGCCCAGTCAAAAGTAAGCAAAACGCTTTTGCCCCACCACTCGGCACCTCGCCTAGGCTCGGTGTGCCCTCACTCCGGCATTGCTCCGTGGGCCGCCGCGAAGGGCCATCCATGGCCCAGCGCGGCTAACCCGGCATCCATGCCGGGTTGCCCACTACGCAATGCCTGCGTTCGGCCATCGTAGTTAACGGGGCGCCGAGATCAACGTCCGTCGCGAGGCGGCCTCATAGCCGACCTGGCTCTTCCGGTCGTACTCTGGTCCAATTGTGGGAGCGAGCCTGCTCGCGAAGGCGGTCTGATAGTTGGCCATAGATTCTGGGCAACCACATTTTCAGTGGAAATTGAACATTCTCGCTACCGTGCAGCCTTGACCTGGAATTTGTTATAGAAAATCAAGTGCTTGCGTTTTGTTTGATAGGAGCTTGCTCCCGCTTGAGTGCAAAGCGCTCACAAAAAGGGCCGCTTCGCGGCCCAGCGGGAGCAATTGCTGGCCACGGGTGCACCGTTTTTCTTAAGTGAACAGCATTATGATCACTCAGGCTGTTTCGCGGGCGACGGCGGCAGCGCCGCGATGATCTGGGTGCGGCAAACCTCGAGGATTTCATCGGCCAGCACGGAATCGTCCGGGCAGGCCCGTGACAACATGATCGCCCCGACGGCATGCGCCAACATGTCGAGCATTTTTGCCCTGATCGCTTCCTGCGACGCGTCTTGCCCGGCCTCGTACCGGCTTTCGAGCGCGGCCAGGGTGTTTTCGACGCCGCGGGCAAAGGTGGCCTTCAGTTCGGGCGATTGACGGGCAGCGTCGCCACACAGTGCCGCCATGGTGCAACCGCCGCCCCGGCCGTCACGGTGGTCCCTGGACACGTAAAGATCGACGAAATCAGGCACGTCGATGCCCGCATTGTCGGTCAGCGACTGCGCAAGGCTGCTCGCTGCCGCTTCGGCCATCAGGTCGGCCTTGGAGCCGAAATGCTTGTAGAACCCGCCATGGGTGAAGCCAGCGGCCGCCATCAGGTCCGCCACACCCACACCGTCAAAGCCTCGCTCGCGAAACAAGACAGAGGCCGTCTCGACGATGTGCTCTCGATTTGCCTGGGCCTGGGCCTTGGTCACCCTCATTTTTCACTCCCTCGTGCTGCTCGAAAATCATGCTCACATCATACATAGATGTCGAACATAATCAAATTCGTTGACAGTTTAGATTTCGATCATCATCCTAATGAAAAGCCGTGCTCACCTCGCCAGGCTGCACGCGCTCCCTTTATCCAAACCGACGGAAACAAGACGCCATGACCGACCAGATCCTGTTCACGCCCTACACGTTGGGTGATCTCACGCTTTCCAACCGAGTGGTCCTGGCGCCGCTGACACGTAACCGTGCGGGGCAAGGTTTTGTACCGAGCGAGTTCGCTGCCACTTACTACAGCCAGCGAGCGTCGGCCGGCCTGCTGATCTCCGAGGCGTCACAGATTTCCCAGCAAGGACAGGGCTATCAGGACACACCCGGGATCTACACCCAGGCGCAGATCGACGGCTGGCGCACGGTCACCGAGGCCGTGCATGCCAAAGGCGGGCGGATTTTCCTGCAGCTGTGGCATGTCGGCCGCGTTTCCCACGTCGACCTGCAAGCGAACGGCGCGGCGCCAGTGGCCCCCTCCGCCTTGCGTCCGGCGACCAAGGTATTCGTCAACAACAGTTTCGAGGACGTTTCCGAACCGCGAGCGCTGGACATCAGCGAGTTGCCGGGGATCGTCAACGATTTTCGCCAGGCGGCGGCGAACGCCATCGCCGCGGGATTTGATGGCGTAGAGATCCACGGCGCGAACGGCTACCTGCTGGACCAGTTCCTCAAGGACGGCGCCAACGTGCGCACCGATGCCTACGGCGGCTCGATTGAAAATCGTGCGCGCCTGCTGCTGGAAGTCACCGCGGCAGTGGTGGATGAAGTCGGCGCCAACCGCACCGGCCTGCGCATCTCGCCGGTCTCGCCGGCCAATGGTGTGTCCAGCAGCGCGCCACAGGCGCAGTTCGACTACCTGGTCGACCAGCTCGACGCCCTCGACATCGTTTACCTGCATGTGGTCGAAGGCGCGACCGGTGGGCCGCGCGACGTTGTGCCTTTCGACTTTGCTGCCTTGCGCCAGCGCTTCAAAAACACCTACATCGCCAACAACGGCTACGACCTGGACCTGGCTACCTCACGACTCGTCGAAGACAAGGCTGACCTGATCGCCTTCGGCCGGCCGTTCATCGGCAATCCGGACCTGGTGGAGCGGCTCAGAACCGGTTCGCCTTTGTCGGCATTCAATCCCGCTACCCTCTACGGTGGTGGTGCGACGGGCTACATCGATTATCCAACGCTCGCTGAATCCAGCGCGCGGTAACACCGGCCAGACCCGACTGCGCGCCTGAACAACCGCGCGCGACTCGCTCATCAATACCTTGAAGAAGAGAATTTCCCATGGACACTCGCACAACCGTTCTCATCACTGGCGCCTCCACCGGCATTGGTGCTGTCTATGCCCAGCGCTTTGCGCAACGTGGACACGATCTTGTCCTGGTGGCCCGCGACAGCGTGCGCCTGGAAGCGTTGGCCGCCAAGCTGCGCAGCGAACACAACGTTGCCGTCGATATTCTCCAGGCCGACCTGACTCAGATCGGCGACCTGACAACCGTCGAAGCCCGGCTGCGCGATGACGCCAACATCGGCATCCTGGTCAATAACGCCGGTGCCGCCCAATCCGGCACCTTCATCGAACAATCGACCGACAGCGTCGCGCACCTCGTGGCGCTCAATACCACCGCGCTGGTCCGGCTGGCCAGCGCCATCGCCCCACGCCTGGTCAAAGCGGGTGACGGCGCGATTATCAATATTGGCTCCGTGGTTGGCCTGGCACCGGAGTTCGGTATGTCGGTCTACGGCGCGACCAAGGCGTTCGTATTGTTTCTCTCCCAGGGCCTCAGCCTGGAACTCTCCCCGAAAGGCGTCTACGTGCAAGCCGTCCTGCCAGCGGCCACCCGTACCGAGATCTGGGAACGCGCGGGCATCGATATCAACACCTTGAGTGAAGTCATGGAAGTCGGTGACCTGGTCGATGCCGCGTTGGTCGGTTTTGATCGTCGCGAGCCGGTGACCATCCCGCCCCTGCATGAAGAAGCACGCTGGGATGCCTTGCAGGCTGCGCGTCAAGGCCTGCTCGGACAAATCCGGCAGTCCCATGTTGCCGAACGCTATCAAGACCCGGCCTGATCATCGTTTAGCGGGCGCCGGCGCGAAGGACAGCGCCGGTATTTCTGGACACCTGACCAGCCTGTTGCCCCCTTATGAGAACAAAGCACCATGAAGGCATTTTTAATCGACCGCTACGGCAAGCACGCTGGACGTATTGACGAGGTACCGGCTCCTGAAGTGGCTGACCACGACGTTCTGGTCCGCGTGCACGCCGCCAGCGTCAACCTCCTGGATTCAAAGATTCGCAAAGGCGAGTTCAAGCTGATCCTGCCCTACTCGTTTCCCTTGGTATTGGGGCATGACGTGGCCGGGGTCGTGGTCCGTGTGGGATCCCGTGTCGAGCAGTTCAAGCCGGGCGATGAAGTCTATGCCCGCGCCCCGGATGGACACATCGGCACCTTCGCCGAGCAGATTTCAGTGAACGAAAACGCCCTGGCCGTGAAACCGGCAAACATCAGCACGGAAGAAGCCGCTGCCCTGCCCTTGGTCGCCCTGACGGCCTGGCAGGTACTGGTTGAAACCGCCCGACTGAAGCAAGGCCAAAAGGTTTTCATCCAGGCCGGTTCAGGTGGCGTCGGCACCCTCGCCATCCAGCTTGCCAAGCACCTCGGCGCCTTCGTTGCGACCAGCACCAGCACCGCCAATGTGCCGTGGGTCAAAGCCCTGGGCGCGGACGTTGTCATCGATTACAAGCAACAGGATTTCGCCAACGTTCTGCAGGACTATGACGTCGTGTTGCACAGCCTCGGCGCCGATGAATTGGAGAAATCGCTGAAGATCCTCAAACCCGGCGGCCAGCTCATTTCCATCTCGGGACCACCCACCCCGCAGTTCGCCCGGGCCCAGGGATTTTCCTGGGTGCTGAGACTGATCATGGGCCTGCTGAGCAGCGGCATACGTCGCAAGGCCCGCCGAAAAGGTGTGAGCTACGCCTTCGTGTTCATGCGTGCCAGTGGCGCTCAACTGCGTGAGATCAGCACGCTCGTCGAATCCGGCAGCATCAAGCCGGTGCTTGACCGATCCTTCCCCTTCGACGCAACAGCCGATGCCCTGAGCTATGTCGAACAAGGACGATCGAAGGGCAAGGTCGTCATCAAGGTCCACGCGGGAATGGCCCCTGAAGGAAAGGCGCTGATTTGACCTGCGGGAATCGGTTGACTACCTTGAAACTCACCCATCTCGTTCGACAAGGAGTGTCGACATGTGCGCAGCTGCTCGTGCGTTTTTTACCCTGCCCCTGGCGTTCCATCCGGTAGCTGCCCAGTCGCCGCATGATCCGCTGAAGCCCCGCATCAACCCCAACTACAACATCCTCAAGGACGCGCACCAGGAACTCGATGCCGCGGCTGGTTGCCATTCGCTCTCGCGTTGAGTTGCCCTCGTCCACAACGCCGCCGATGCCCGCGACAGGCTCAATGAACCCCGCGGCCGGCACCACAAACCCTTCTGCTTTCTCTTTCCCCGGCATGGAATGCCGTGCCGGCTACCGGTTCCAACACAAGGAAGTCACGTCATGAAGACACGTTTGAAAAGGATCACGCCATTGCTCGTCCTCCCGTTGTTCCTGCAAACGACAGCGGCCAATGCCGAGTCGTGCGAAGAGACGCTGAAACGGGTGGAAGGGTTGTACAACAACACCGTCGACAGTTGCCGGCAGGACCCGGCCTCGGATTGTTCGGGGTTGCTGATCAGGGGCACTCACCGCGCCAACCCGGCGAAGGGCGAGAAATGGGATGTCTGGAACCCAAGCCCGAAAGCGAAAGAGCTGGGCACCTTTGCCGCCTCCTGGATGCGGGTCGATGGCATCAGCTATGAAGACCCGGGCATGAGCACCCAGAACGGCTACATCATCACGCCGATCGACCAGGTACGCGAACCGGAAACCCCGGTGCACATCTACTGTGCATTTCCGAACGATGCCTGGACCGACTTTCGCGATGATCGAGGTTGTGGCAACAATAAAAACACCGCCCAGACAGAGGCGGTCTGCCAGGCCATGGCGCCGCCTATCCTCAATGCCAATGCCTGGGTCGCGCACTTCACCCGGTTCAACAACGACAGGAAGCAAGACCAGTTGCAATGTGGTTTCAATATGCGCAACCCCATGAGCAGCCGGGAACGGGTCGACGCGTTTCGAAACTTCATGGGCGCCCGGCAAGTCATCAATACCCGCGAATTTCAAACCCAGACCGAACTGCGCCTGGGTAACCCGAAAGACGATGCACTGCCGATCCTGGCGTTTTTCTACAGCGATCAACGTGGCCTGAACGATGCCCTGGCCAACCAACGGGACTACAAGGACAAGACCGGCAAGGATCGCAACATCATCAAGATCGACTTCCCCAGGACGCCGGGCAGCAAGGCCACGTTCTCCTGCACCCAAACCCCGTCGCCGCCCACGCAACAATTCTGTGACCGCTACATCGAATCCAGCACTTGGGTGAAACGCCCTGATCCGAAGCTTGGGCCCGACACCTGGTCGCTCCAAGTCGTGCCCACGGCATGTGGTCGCGCGATCAAGGATGACCAGACCGACAGGATGTTTGCCGAGCTGTACAACAAGCACAAAGACGACGGGCAATGGCGGCAATACAGCGTCTACGGCGGGTCCCTCCGCCGGCAATTGGTGTGTCATCTGGCGGCAACCTTCGATGGCAAACCCGTCAGGAACAAACCCGAGTGGAACCTTGAGCCGGCACGTCCTTACGTCGACCAGGCCAGGGCTGTCGCACAGTACTGCAATCCTTACTGAGGCTTGAGCGGCAATGTGATCGGCCGATACTCCAGGCATCGGCCGATCACGCATTTACCAAACCGCAATATGCGAATCCGCCCGGGGTTCGGTACCACCGCACAGCACACCGCTGACCGGGTCACGCAGGATGATCTGGCCGCGGCCATAGTCGGTCAGGTCGCTGGCAATCTGAACCTCATGCCCCCGCCGTGCCAGGGCATTGGCCAGGTCCCGTGAGGCGCCGTGCTCGATCCCGACCTTCATGTCCCCCAGCCATTGCCAGCGCGGAGCGTCGAGGGCCGCTTGCGGGTTCAGGCCGAAATCCACCAGGTTCATGACCATCTGCACATGCCCCTGGGGCTGCATGTAGCCACCCATCACGCCGAAGGGGCCGAGGGCCTCGCCATTGCGGGTGAGGAACCCGGGAATGATGGTGTGGAAGGTTTTTTTGCCCGGGGCCAGGCAGTTGGCGTGGCGTGGGTCGAGGCTGAACTCCTGCCCACGGTTCTGCAGGGCGATACCGCTGTCGGGCAGTACCACGCCGGAGCCGAACCCGTGGTAGTTGCTCTGGATGAACGAGACCATGTTGCCCTCGCCATCCGCTGTCGCCAGGTACACCGTGCCGCTGGCGTGGGGGTCGCCGGGCGCGGGCGGTTGGGCCTGTTCGCCGATCTGCCCGCGCCGGCGGGTGCTGTAGTCATCGCTGAGCAGGTCAGCCACCGCCACGCGCATGTGCAGGGGGTCGGTGATGTAGTGCAGGCCGTCGCTGTAGGCCAACTTCATCGCTTCCAGTTGGCGATGCCAGGTCTGTTGGCTGTCACGCTGATCGAAGTCAAAGCCTTCCAGAATCTTCAACGCCATCAAGGCCACCAGGCCCTGCCCGCTCGGCGGGATTTCCCAGACATCCACGCCTCGGTAATTGACGTGGATGGGGTCGACCCACTGGGCGCGATAATCCCTGAGGTCCGAGGCCCGCAGGTAGCCGCCGCTGGCCCGGGAATGGGCGTCCAGGCGCTCGGCCAACGCGCCGCGATACAGGCTCTCGCAGCGGGTGTCGGCCAACTCCTGGAGGGTGCGCGCCTGGGCCGGGTTGCGAAAAACCTCCCCGGCCCGTGGCGCCCGGCCTTCGATCAGGAACGTCTCGAACCAAGTTTCGAGGACGGCATCGCGATGGGGTGTGAACTCGTTCACCGCAACCTGCCATTGATGGGCAACCACCGGCGACAGCGCAAAGCCGTCCCGCGCCAGGCTGATGGCCGGTTGCAGCAGCTCGGCAAAGGGCAGCTTGCCAAAGCGTCGGGACAACTCGGCCCAGGCCGATGGGCAGCCCGGGACGGTCACCGGTGTCCAGCCATAGAGCGGCATTTTTTCATGGCCGGCGGCCTTGACCGCCTCGACACTCAAGGCGGCCGGCGCATGGCCGTTGCCGTTGAGGCCGTGCAACTGACCCTTGCACCAGACCAGCGCGAAGGCGTCACCGCCAATGCCACAGCCGGTGGGTTCCACCACCGTCAGTGCGGCCGCCGTGGCGATGGCGGCGTCGATGGCATTGCCGCCCTTTTGCATGATCTCGATGCCCGCCTGGGCAGCCAGGGGCTGGGACGCGGCGACCATGCCTCGACGGGCGAAAACGCTTTGGCGTTGCGACGGATAAGGATATTCGTGGGCAGAAAATTTCAGCATGGTGAAGGCTCTTCGATACAGGAATTCAGTGGCCGGGAAAGGTCATAACACGCGACTGAGAAAAGCCCGGGTACGAGGATGAATGGGGTGACAGAAAATCTGCTCCGGCGGCCCCTGCTCGATGAGCTCGCCCTGGTCCAGGACCACCACACGGTCGGCCACTTCCCGGGCAAAGCCCATTTCATGGGTCACCACGACCATGGTCATCCCCTCCTCGGCCAACTCCTTCATCACTTGCAACACCTCGCCGACAGTCTCCGGATCGAGGGCGCTGGTGGGTTCGTCGAACAGCATGGCCTGGGGTTTCATGGCCAGGGCCCGGGCAATCGCCACCCGTTGTTGCTGGCCGCCGGAGAGCATCGACGGGTAGTGATCGGCCTTGTCCGCCAGGCCGACCCGCTCCAGCAGGCCGCGGGCCTGCTCCAACGCTGCGGTGCGAGTCACGCCAAGCACCTGGATCGGCGCCTCGATAATGTTCTCCAGGGCGGTCATGTGAGGAAACAGGTTGAAGCGCTGGAACACCATGCCGATGTCCCGCCGCTGCCGGGCGATGTTGCGCTCCGACTCACGCACCAGGCTGCCGTCGGCCCGTTCGCGATAGCCCATGGCCCGGCCGTTGACGCGGATCCGCCCGCCCTGGATGTCCTCCAGCAGGTTGATGCAGCGGATGAAGGTGGTCTTGCCGGAGCCCGAAGCGCCGATCAGCACCACCACTTCGCCGCGCCGCACTTGCAGGGAGATGCCCTTGAGAATCTGCAGCTCGCCGAAGGACTTGTGAACGTCCAGCGCCTCGATGATCAGCTCTTCGCTTTTATGCGCCATGGTTAACGTGCCCTCAGCAGGTTCAGGGTGCTGCGACCGAACATCCGCGTCGAAGCCGGCGGCGGTGACGAGGGCCGGTCCGACTGACCGAAACGGGCCTCCAGCCAGCGCTGGAAAAAGCCCCACAACGTGGTCAGTAACAGGAAATAGATCGCCACCACCAGGTACAGCTCGAACACCCGGAACGTCGCCGACGTGACCATCTGGGTACTGAGCAACAGTTCCTGTACGCCGATCACGCTGACCAGCGTGGTGTTCTTGAGCATCACGTTGAACTCGTTGCCCAGCGGCGGAACGATGACCCGGAACGCCTGGGGCAGCACAATGCGGCGCATCAGTTTGGCGAAGGTCATGCCCAGCGAGCGCCCGGCCTCGTATTGGCCCTTGTCCACCGCACCGATGCCGGCGCGGATGATCTCGGCCATGTAGGCCCCCTCGTTGAGGCCCAGGGCAATGATCGCCGCCTGGATATTGCCGGGGATCACCAGGCCGAACAGGTCGATGTCTTCGAAGCGGAAAATCCCGCCGGCGGCCAGTGCGGTGTAGAGAAAGACGATCTGCACCAGCAACGGTGTACCGCGCATCAGCCACACGTAAAAACGCACTGGCAAATGCAGCAACGGGTTCTTCGACAACCGCAACAGCGCGGCGGCCAGCCCGAGGGCACAGCCCAGCAACATCGCCAGCACACTGATCAGGCAAGTCAACCAGAGCCCGGTGAGGTACACCCCACTGGGCTGCAACAGGTACTGCCAGAACACATCCCAATTGAAATTCATCAACGGTTCACCTCAATCGAGTGTGTCACTGGCGACATGCCATTTGCCCAGCAGTTGGCTGTAGCTGCCATCGCTGCGCATATCGCCGATGATCTGCTGCACGGCGGCGGTCAGTTGCGGATCGTCCTTGCGAATGCCCAGGCCGGTGAGAATCCGGCTGAAGGCTGGCACGCCCTCCTCGAACAGATCGGGCGCCATGGTGGCGTAGTAACCGGCGGTTTCCACGGTGGTGCCGTAGGCGTCGACCTGGCTGATGCGCAGGGCCTGGAAGGCATCGGTGTCGGTGTTGTAGACCACCAGTTTCATAGGCGGCTTGCCGGCCTTGGCCAGGGTCTCGTTCTCGGCGTCGAGCAGGGTCTTGATGGTGGAACCGTTGAGCACCGCGACCTTGTCTCCGGAGAGATCCGGCAGTGTCTTGAGGCCCTTTGGATTGCCCTTGGGCACCACCACCGCCTGGCTGGAATACATGTAGTTGACGATGTCGATCACCTCGCGGCGCTCGGGTTTATCAAACAACTGGTCGACGATCATGTCGCACTGGCGGGCCAGCAACGCGGGGAGCAATCCGGAAAAGGGAATGACCCGCCATTCCACCTTCTTGTCGCCCAGGCGCTTGGCGATTTCCAGCCCCAGGTCCACGGTCAGTCCCTTGGGTTTCTGCGCCTCATCAAAGGACACCAGCGGCGGCGAATCCATGCCCGAGCAGTAGACGAGTTTATCGACCTTGAGCAAACGCTCCGGGACAACGGGCGCGGCAACCGCCCACTGCGCACAGAAACCCAAGGATAAAGCGGCAACCAACAGGCGAGGCTTATGCATGACCAGACACTCCAGTTCAGTAAGTAACGGGCAGTACTCAAAGTCAGAACACGGGCAGATTCGAAACCTGCTCTCGTTATTTTTTTGATTGCAGGAACTCGATCAATTCAGGAACGGTGCCTTCGATGTGCGCACGCACCACCGCCTCGGCCTTGTCGGCATCGCCCGCACGCAGGGCGTCGAGAATCAGCATGTGCTCCTGGCGCGCACTCAGGGGCTTTTCCACGTGCTGCAGCCACAGGCGCATGGGCGCTTCGATCAGGGAATAGAGCGCACTGATCTGCTTGAGCAATCGCGGGCGACCGCTGAGGCTGCACAGGTATTCATGGAACGCGCGATGGCGGCTGACCCACTCGGCGCTTTCCTCGCGGTAATCGTCCATCTCGTCCAGCAGTCGCTCCAAGGCAGCCAACTGGCGCTCGCCAATCCTGGCTGTCGCGACACGGACGGCCAGGCCTTCCAGGGCGCTGCGCATCTCGAAGACTTCGTGCAACTCATCGATGTCCAGGCCGCTGACAATCGCCCCGCGATTGGGTCGCAAGGTCACCAGGCCCTGGGCATCCAGACGGCGAAAGGCTTCGCGCACCGGCATCCGGCTCATGCCGATCTCGTTGGCGATGTCCTCGGCAATCAGCCGGTCGCCTTTGCGTAACCGACCGCCACAAATCGCATCGAGCAGGAAGTTGTAGGCCTCCTCCTCGGCCGTCATGGGCGGGCGTTCAGCGTACGTCGGAGCAAATTGCATGGCAGCACCCTCTGCATTTTTGTATCCAATTATCCATGGATTCAAAAAAGCAGAATGCGTGCCAACCTCACGCATCACTGTGCAAGTAATTGATTTTAAGGAATTTACTTGGAAAAACGACTGCCAACCTGAAGACCTGGATCGCCCAGGTGTGCTACCAAATAGCTCAGTGGCTGCCTTTTAGGGGTGCAAGATGGCGCTTCGGTAACATCGCGAATACCGTTCACTTAAGGCTGGCTAGATGAATTGTGGCGAGGGGATTTATCCCCGCTGGGCTGCGAAGCGGCCCCCGAACCAGGCAACTCGGTGTGCCAGGAAGATTGAGTTCAGTGCTTTTGGGGCTGCTGTGCAGCCCAACGGGGATAAATCCCCTCGCCACAGATTTCGCCTGTCCATTTGGAGTCCATCATGCCGGTGCCCTGGGCGTATCCGAGGGTGACTCGCCAAACAGCGCCCGGTAATGGGCCGCGAAATGACTCAGGTGGAAAAAACCCATCGCCACGGCGATTTCACTGACGTTCAGTGCCGCCGCACGGGTCGTGATCAAACGCCGACGCACGGCATTGAGCCGCAGGTTGCGCAGGTACTCCACCGGACGCATCCCGGTGACCGCCTGGAAACTGTTCTGCAGAGTCCTGCGGCTGACCCGCAATTGTTCGCACAAATCGAGGATGCTCAAGGGCACATCGGCGCTGGCGACGACCAGCTCCTGGCAACGTTTGACCAGATAGGCACTGACGGCAAAATTGCCGCGCCGGCCACGCACCTCGTCCGAAGCGTGACTGAACAGGTCGAGAAAGGCGTTGAGCAGGACGTCTTCGAGGATTTTTTCCGCGGCGGGATTGACCGCGTCCGCCTGTTCCAAAAGGTGACGAAACAGTGGGTGGATCCTTTGCTGCACCCGGCGCAGCACCGCCTCATCCACGCTGACCTGGGACACGCTTTTCAAGCGCTTGAGCTGTTCGCTCGACAGCTCGTAGGCCGCCAGCTTGGCGAACCGCACCGTGTCGACATTAGCCGCGAAGAAGTGCATGCCTTCCGGGGCGTGCAAGACGAAGTCCTCGCCATCGCGTAACAGCACGACGCTGTGAGCGCCCACTTGGTGCCCCTGGACCACCGGCGCACCGCCCAGCGACATGGCAATGCACAAGCGCCCTTTGGGCGCGCTACCGCGCTGCACCACACGTTTATCCAGCACCTCCTGGAAAATCTGGAAACGCTCGGCGCACACCTGCCGCAGTTCGCTGGAAAGGCAGCCACGCCCGAGTTGGTCATAGACCTGTTGCCAGCCCAGGATCGAACCTGCGTGTTGCTGAGGATCATTGAAGGTACGGACTTCGGCGAACATGATCATTGTTCCTCGGTGGTGCTGCGCTTATTGCCCGGTGCTGCGTAGGAGCTGTGCCAAACGCTGTGCCGATGCTGTGCCGGACGCTGTGTAGGAGCTGTCGAGTGCAACGAGGCTGCGATCTTTCCCCAGACACTTAAATCTCAAGCGAAAGATCAAAAGATCAAAAGATCAAAAGATCAAAAGATCGCAGCCTTCGGCAGCTCCTACGGTGAACAGTGTTTATCGCCGGAAAACCAAAGCCAGTTCCGTGCCAAGCATGTGCAAACGATATTCGCCCGCCCTGACGTCCATCGGCGCCAACAACGCCCCGGACAGCACCACCTGCCCCGCTTCAACGCGCTGCCCGTCGGCCAGCAACCGCCGGACCAGCCAACACAGATTCGCCAGAGGGGTGTCCTCGCGCGCCAGGACGTTACCTTCACCGCAGGGCACGCCGTCATGCACCAGGCGATAGTTCACTTCGGGCAGTCGATCCGGATCGAACCCCACCCTCGCGCCGAGGCAATACAGGCCCGCGGCGGCATTGTCGGCAAGAAACGCCCCGACGCCGAAACGCCAGTCCTGCCAGCGACAATCGGCAATTTCGAATGCCGGCGCGACCTCGGAGATGGCAGCGAAGATGTCCTCGTCGCTGTAGAAACCCGGCACCAGCGTACGCCCCAGGACAAACGCCAGTTCGATTTCCAGCTTGGGCTGGATCAGCCGTGCCAGGGGCACCGTGCTGCCGGGTTCCACAGCCATGGCATCGGTCAGCGCGCCCAACACCGGTTCATCAATACCGAAACGGTCCTGGGCGGCGCGGCTGGCGAAGGCCACTTTCCACCCGGCCAACCGCTCACCAGCGGTCTGGCGCCGACGCAGCACCTCGCGTTGCAAGGTGTAGCCCTCCTGCAGGGCGACGGCCTGAGGCGCCAGCGAAGGCAAGGCGTGTACGGCCTGCGCGGCATCCTGAAGCCGGACCAGAAGATCGTCTTCACGCCTCATGAGAGCTGCTCCGCCAATTTGCGCAACACGCCTTCGAGCCGCTCGGGTGTGGTGATCGCGGCAACGAACCGATCCGGTCGCACCACCACAACGCAGTCACGCACCTTGGCAAACCATTCGCCCAAGCGGTTATCGACGTCCTCGACGCAAATGGCGCCGCTGGCGGACAAGGGTTGGTTACGCCCCACGCCACTGCGCGAGCGATTGATCTGGATGAAACGCGTCTCCCAGCGTGCCCACCAAGCGGCGGTTTCTTCACTGAGCTGTTCGCTCGGATTGACCCGATACCCCAGCACTGCATAGGAATGCCCCAGCACATCGTCCAGGCGCCGGCGCTGGCCCTGGGCATCTTCGACAGACGGCTGGATGAACAACTGCCCAACCAGATCATCCTCATGCAGCTCGGCGCGCTCGTGATGAACCAGGCCTTTGGTGATGGTTGCCTTGGGTTTGAACTTGAATTCCAGCAAGTGCGAGCGCAGGTTGTCGACGCTGTTGACGGCCTGGAACAACCAGTCCCGCACACCGGCCATCAACGGGTTGGTCAGCCCCAGGACAGCGCCCATGTTGTCGGCCAACGCGATGAGATCGGTCGCATGCCCACGGCGCTCCTGGTCGTAACTGGCAAGAATCGCCGGTGACGCCCGTCCTTGGAGGATCGCGGCGAGCTTCCAGCTGACGTTGGCGACATCACGCAGGCCGGAATTGAGCCCCTGCCCGGCCCAGGGCGGGGAAATATGCGCCGCATCCCCCACCAATGCCACACGGCCCTGTACAAAGCGCGCCGCGACCCGGGAGTTATGGGTATAAGCGCGGATCCGGATGATTTCCAGTTGGTCGACCGCATCGCCGATATGCCCACGGATCAAGTCCCGGATCGTCGCCTCTTCGCACATCCGGGTCTCGTCTTCACCCTCCAGGAGCATGAACTCCCAGCGCCGCTGCTGATACGGCAGGTAGATGCAGACGAAGGGTCGCTGAGGGTCGGCATGCAGGGCGGTGTACGGTGCATCCAGGGAGTCGTTGGCCGTGTCGATCACCACCCATTTGCGCGGGTGGGTCAGCCCCAGCAACTCGATACCGAGTTTCTTGCGCACGCTGGAACGTCCGCCATCGGCGCCGATCACGTACTGCGCCTGCAATTGATAGAGCTCGCCCTGGGCATCGCGCACCTGCAAGGTCACGCCCTCGGCATCCTGCTCCAGATCGAGCATTTCATGGCCCTGGCGCAACGCGACACTGGCGTGCTTGCCCAACTGCTCGCGCAAGGTCGTTTCAAGCAACTGTTGCATGAAGATGTTGCGCATCGGCCAGCCATAGTTTGCCGTGCTCGGCTTGACCTCGGCAAAACACACGCCTCGCGCATTGTAGTAACGCAGGGGCACGTTGCAGATCATGTCGCGCGCCGCCAGTTCAGCGATGCCGATGCCCTGCAACACCCGCAGCGCCTCGTCATCCATGCCCACCGCGCGGGGATACGGCAGCACGCCGTCAGCCAATTCGAGGACGATGCAGTCGATACCGTACAGCCCCATGTAATGAGCGGCCGTGATCCCGTTCGGGCCGCCGCCCACGATGACAACCTGGGTTTTCTCCTGCTTCATCGCTATTCACCGCTTTGTTGTTGTGGTTGTAGGCATTGGTCATACAAATAGTCCATGACGACAAGGTTGAACATTGCGCTTTGGTCATCATGGACGTAATGGCTGGCGTCGGCGATTTCCTCTGTGCGCACCCACTTATTGGCCTGCTTGATCGACTCGAGGGTCGCCAAGGGCAGGAAATCGGAACGCGCGCCACGAATGAACAGCGTCGGGCAATCCAGCGCCCGTACCGCCGGCCACAGGTCGGTCGGGGTAATACTCAGGCGCGCCTGGGCAATACCTTGCTGGTCGTGACGCCATTCGATGCCAGCCAGGGTTTCCTTCATGGAATACATCAACCTGGAAGCCAGCCCCTCCTGAGAGAGGCCAGGTCGCGCTTGCAGCCAGAACTGGGCGGCGCTCTCCCAGTCAGGAAACAACAACGGTGTCTGGCTCATCTCGCGCCGAATCCGCTCGGCGCCGTCACCGCTGACCGAAGAACCAGGGCCGATGTCCTCGATCACCAACGCTTGCAGTCGTCCCGGATTGAGCCGCGCATACTCCAGTGCATTGGTGCCACCGAGAGAATGTCCCACCAGGACGAAACGCCGCAGCTCCAGATGCGCCACCAGATCTTCAAGATCGTTGACATAGGCCTCGGTCCGGTAACTGGCGGCATCCGCCCAGTCACTGTAGCCACGACCACGCTGGTCAAGGGCGTAGCAGCAGTACCGCTCGCCCAATGCATTGGCCAGGCCATCCCAGGTCTGGGCATAGGAGCGCAACCCGTGGAGCAGCACCACCGCGATGCCCGACGGATTGCCCCAGGACAGATAATGCAGGCGCAGCCCTGATCGATTGGTGAAGAACTGGCTGTTTGCAGACATTCGTTCGCTTCCCACGATCCGTACCTCAATACAGGCCGTCATTGCCCTTGACGTCGGCAGCCTGGAGACCACCCAGGCGCGCATGCAAGCGCCCACGCGTGGCGAAGGCCCAGATGATGACCAACTCGTCGGCTGCGGGACCATCGCCGAACGACAGCGAAATGCTGTCGTAGTGCGAACGGACATACAGCGCATCCTTGTGGGCCAGCGGCACATCGATGGTCACGCCAGGCCCGCCACGCTTGCCCGTGGAAGGCACCCAGGATTTGCCGCCACCCAATGCGACGCGGATCGGATCCGCCGCCGGATTGGTCAACAATGCATTGCCATGCTCGTACTCGCCTTGGCTGCCCACCAGGCACGCCTTGCCGTAACTGACGATCTCGCGCTGGCCAGCCATTACCCGGATGCGCCGACCAAACTCCTGGCCCAGCAAAGGTGACGGCTCTATCAGCTCGGCCAGGCTTTCACTGAAACGGCCGGCATAAGGGTTGGCGATCACCGCGCCAATGGCGTACTTGAACAGCGGTTCACCGTCGGTCAACTGGCCCGTTTCGTTGGCCAGGGTTTCCTCGACGAAGCTGTACCATTTGCGGATGTGGTAACTGGCGAAATTTGCGGTTTTCATAAGAGCAGTCTCTTTCAAAGTGGGTCGAGATCGAAATGCCGGCTGGGGGCTCCAGCGGCCTTGAAGCGGGCCTTGCCGCGTGCATCGTCGTGTTCGGACTCGAGAAAGAATTCCAGGCGATTGCCATCGGGGTCGTTGAAATACACGCCGTTACCGATCTCGTGGTCGGTGATCTTCACCACCTCGACGCCCTTCTTCAGCAACATGCCGTAGAGCTTGCGCAGGGTGGTCATGTCGCCCGCGATCTCCAGCCCGTAGTGCTGCAGCCCCAGGCCGCCCTGGTGGGCTCCGGGTGCTGCGCGGAGCAACGCGATGTCGTGGTGCTTGGCACCGAAGGCCATCATGATCCAGCTTTCACCCCGGGCGCTTTCGTGCATGCCCAGCACGTCGGCGTACCAACGCGCCGACACTTCAGGGTCGCTCACGGACAGCGACAGGTGAGTACGAACGACTTCGACTTTCATCGCGCGATACCTCAGTTCTTCTTGATGATGGATTGATGCCCGGACTTGATTTTCGCCACGGCGGGCGTCCAGAGCACATCAGCGATTTCACTGAATTCACGCCACTGCTTCTGCCAGCCGTCACCGCCGTTCTCGGAGGTGAACAGATGCCCGTACTTGGTGCCGGCGACAATCTGGCGAGGGTCGGCGGGGTTCAAGGCAATCGCCCAGACACAGGAGTTGGGCTGTTGCGGCAGTGGCAACACTTCCCAACTGAGGGCGGCATCCCGGGACACCAGTACCTTGCTGGTGGTGCCTGGGGTGCCGTCGGAAATGCTCAGGTAGAGCGTATCCTCGCTGCCCAACGCGGCATTCATGGCGCGCACGTAGTACAGGCCGAAGGTTTCCCGGGCGACGATGCCGGTCCAGGTCTGTCCCTCGTCGAGGCTGCGGTAAACGGCGTTGACACAGACCACGACGATGACCTTTTGCCCATGGTTGGGCAGGACCACGATGTTGTGCACGTCCGAGTTGTAGTCCCACAGCAGGCGGTCATCGACACGGGTCCAGCTGTCGCCACCGTCACGGCTGTGGAACAACCCACCCTCTTCCAGGCCGAACCAGAGCTGGTTGCGATCCGTCGGGTCGTAGGCGAAGGCCAGCAAGCGCGGACGACTGACGCCGTCGCAGAACTCCGGGATCTCAACCGGGGCACGTTCCCAGTGCTGACCACCGTCGAGGGTGCGCCACAGCACGGCGCGCGACGGCGCACCGGTGCCGACGAAAATGCGCTGTGCATCTTGCGGGTCCACGGCCACCTTCCAGACGGTCTGGCCGTTGAATGGCGAATCCACCCGCTGCCAATGGCCGCCGGTATCACGGCTGATGCACAGGCCGACGTCGGTGCCGGCATAGATCACCTCAGGTGTCCCCGGATGGAAACTCAGGGAGCGGGTGATCGCGTCGAATTCCAGGTCCTGGCCCAAGCCCAGGCGGTGCCAGGTACGGCCATCGTCGGCGCTGCGGATCACCGCTTGCCCTACGGTGGCGACCAAAAGGGTTCCGTTACTCATCACTGCTGCTCCTCAAATGAAGATGCCGCGGGTCAAGCCGCCGTCGATGCCAATCGATTCCCCGGTCACCGCACCGGCCTTGGGGGATGCGAGGAAACCGATCAGCCAGCCCATTTCGATGGGTGCCAGCGTGCGCCGGATCGGCGTCGCGTCGATGTAGCCCTGCTCCACCTGCTCGGGCGTCTTGCCCTGCTTGATCCCTTCGCGCTCGTAGAGCTCCTGGATGTGCGGGGTGTCGACCACGCCGGGGTGGATCAGGTTGACGGTGATGCCGCAGGGGCCCAGTTGGTCGGAAAGGGTCTTGGTCATGTGGGCGATGGCCAGGTTGCGCATGCCCGAGAGGACCTTGCTGCCCCGCCCGGTCAGGCCACCAATGTTGATGATGCGACCGAAGCCGCCGGCCTTCATGTGCGGGGTCACGGCCTTGGCGCAACGGAAATAGCCGATCACCTTGGTGTTGAGGTCCGAGAGCAATTCATCGTCGCCGGCATGCTCGATGTCGTTGCGCACCACACCGGACGGGGCCGCGGCGCCGTTGACCAGGATGTCGATGCGGCCAAAGTGCTTGTGGGCAGCCTCGACCATGTCCGACACCGCCGACATCTGGTTGGTGTCACAGAACAGCGGCAGCACTTCGTTGCCAGTCTCTGCGGTGATTTCCTCGGCGGCTTGCTGGAGAAACTCCATGCGCCGCGCGCAGATCACCACCTTGCAACCTTCCTGGGACAGAAAG
Organism: Pseudomonas sp. CFII68; assembly: GCF_000416195.1. NCBI lineage: Bacteria > Pseudomonadati > Pseudomonadota > Gammaproteobacteria > Pseudomonadales > Pseudomonadaceae > Pseudomonas > Pseudomonas sp. CFII68. The sequence continues at coordinate 125,862 of NZ_ATLN01000017.1, read as the reverse complement.
CGCGCGACTTCCTTGCCGATGCCCATGCCACCGCCGGTGACGATCGCCACGCGGCCTTGTAATTCCAGATCCATAGCAGTTCCTCTTGTGATTGTTCGGCTCAGGCGAGATCGACGAAGACACTTTTGGTTTCGGTGTAGGCATCGATCACGTTCTTACTCATTTCCCGGCCCCAGCCGGATTGCTTGTAACCCCCAAATGGCGAGGCCGGGTCGACGACGTTCCAGCAGTTGATCCACACCGAGCCGGCCTTCAACTGGGCGGCCACACGATGGGCGGAACGCAAGTCGCGGGTCCAGAGACCGGCGGCCAGTCCATAGGGCGAGTCGTTGGCGCGCAGCACCAGTTCATCGATCTCGGTCCAACTCATCACGGTCAGCACCGGGCCGAAGATTTCTTCTCGGGCAACACAGGCGCGCTCGGCGCGGTCGAGAAACACGCTGGGCCGGATAAAGTGGCCGCGCTCCAGGTGGGCCGGCCGGTCACCGCCGCAGATCAGCTCGGCGCCTTCTTCCTGGCCCCGTTGCAGGTAGCCACGCACCGTGCCCAATTGCCGGGCCGAGACCAGCGGACCCATGCTGTTGGCCGGATCCAGGCCTGGCCCCAACACATGGGCGGCCGCGTGGCGCTGGAGTTCTTCAAGCACCTGATCGAGAACGCTGGCGTGCACGTACAGACGCGATCCCGCGGTGCAGACCTGCCCCTGGTTGTAGAAAATGCCGTCGGCGGCGCCCTTGGCGGCACGGACGATATCGGCGTCCGGCAGGATGATGTTGGGGGACTTGCCACCCAATTCCAGCGAGACCTTTTTCATGTTGCCGGTGGCCGCCTGGGCGATCAGCCGGCCCACCTGGGTCGAGCCGGTGAAGGCGATCTTGTCCACGTCCGGGTGCTGGGCCAGCGGTGCGCCGGTATGCACGCCGAGGCCGGTGAGCAGGTTGACCACCCCAGCCGGGAAACCGGCGGCCTCGATCAACTGCACCAGGCGAATCGCAACCAGGGGCGTCTGCTCGGCGGGCTTGAGCACCGCGACGCAACCGGTCGCCAGCGCCGGGCCAAGCTTCCACACGCACATGGTCAGCGGGAAGTTCCACGGCACGATCAAGGCGCAGACGCCCACCGGCTCGCGCAAGGTGTAGTTGAGCATCGGTGCGCCGCTGGAGGGCGATACCGGCAGCGTGCTGCCTTCGATCTTGGTCGGCCAGCCAGCGAAATAACGAATGATATTGGCCGCACTGGCCGCTTCGCCCCGGGCCGCGCCGATCGGTTTGCCATTCTCCAGGGTGATCAGTTGCGCCAGCTCTTCGCGATGCTGGTCGAGCAGTTCCGCCAGGCGAAACAGCAGCAGCCCGCGCTGGGCCGGTGAGTGCTGCGCCCAAGGCCCGGTGAAGGCCGCGCGGGCGGCAGCGACGGCGGCATCGACGTCGCGCTCGCCACCTTCGGCAACTTGCGCCAGGGTGTGTTCAGTGGCCGGGTTTTCCACGGCAAACCGCCGGCCATCGGCGGCGTCCTGCCAAGTGCCACCGATAAACAGCCGACCCGGTTGCGACAGGAACTTCTCGACGGCAGGTAACAATTGAATCGGGTTCATATCCGCTCCTTCACAGTGCCATTTCAATCAGGCAAGGGCCGCCATCGGCCTTGGCGTTGGCCAGGGCGCGCTGCAACTCACCGTTGGTGTGCACGGTGCTGGCCGGCAAGCCGTAACCCTTGGCCAAGGCCTTCCAATCGATCCGTGGACGGTCCAGCACCGTCAGGCTCAGGGCCTCGGGGCCCAGGTCGGTCATGCCGAAGCGGCGCAGCTCGTTCTGCAAAATGGCGTAGCGATGGTTGGCCGCGATCAGGATCACCACCGGCAGTTGCTCGCGGGCGATGCTCCACAAGGTCTGGATGGTGTACTGGGCACTGCCGTCCGATTGCAGGCAGAACACCTTGTTGCCACGCTCGGCCATGGCGGCGCCAAAGCCCACCGGGATGCCCTGACCGATGGCCCCACCGGTGTTGGTCAAGACCCGATGCCGTGCGGCATGGGCCGAAGCGGTGAAGAACGGATAGCCGCACGTCCCGCCTTCCACCGAAACGATGCAGTCGTCCGGCAGCGACGCAGCCAACACCTGACCCACGGACTGCGGGGTCAACGTAGCTTCGCTTGGCGGCAGCTCGATGCCGGTTGGCGTTGGCACATAAGCCGGCGCTTCAAGGGCATCGGCCAGCGCAGTGAGCGCGCCGGCAACGTCGTCCCCTACTTCCGCCAGGCAGAGCAGGCGTTCACGTTCGGCCAGGCGAGAAGCGATGCCTTCGTAGCCGAAATAACTGATCGGCTCCGGCACGCCGGCGCACACCACCGCGTCGTACTGGTCAAGGATCTCAATGGCCACTTCGGGGAAGTACGGCAGGCGATCCAGGTCAGGCAAACCACCGCCGCGATAACTCAGGCGCGGAAAGGTTTCGGCGAACAGGCGCACGCCCGGCAGTTGCGCCAGGCGCCCCGCCGCTTCGAGCCCGGCGACCGACAAGCCTTGGTCGCCGACGATAAACACCAGGCGCCGACCATCACGCAGTGCCTGGGCGACCGCCTCGATCCGGTCACCGGCAAAACGCCGAACCGGGGCCTGCAATGCGGTGAAGGCTTTCTCGTGCTGCACCGTGTTGGCTTGCAGGTCCATCGGCAGAATCAGGCTGGCGATCTGGCCGTTGGCCTGCCAGGCGGCACGCACCGCCTCCTGGAAATCTTCACCAACGCCCGATGCCGTGCGCGAGGTACGTACCCACTTGGAAACGCTGCCGGCCAACGCCTGGATATCACTGGCCAACGGCGGATCGTAATTGACGTGCCAGGACGCGTGATCACCGATGACGTTGACGATCGGGGTGTTGGCGCGACGCGCGTTGTGCAGGTTGGCAATGCCATTGGCAAAGCCTGGCCCCAGGTGAGTCAGGGTCATCGCCGGCTTGCCGGCAATCCGGCCATAGCCGTCCGCAGCACCGGTGCACACCCCTTCGAACAAGGACAACACCGGCTTGAGGGCTGGCGCACTGGCCATGGCTGCCACCAGGGGAATTTCAGTCGTTCCGGGATTGGCGAAGCAGTATTCGATACCGCTCGCCACCGCCGCTTTCACTATCAGTTGCGCACCATTCATTTCCAGCCCTCTTGATCGAGCGTTTGCAGTGGCTGAGATTTATCACATAGAAGAACCCTCCACTCAAGTACTTTTTACACGCAAAAGATCTTATTTTGAGATTTATGCAAAATAACCACGAGAATAAGGCCATCAATCCGCTTGTTTTTCTCAAGCACTGGCGTATCGTGGCAACGCTCTGTCCGTCTAGTGAGCGGGCTTTCCATCATCGGCGCACCTACCTATAGTGCTCACCCAAACGACCACCTACGCGCCATTCCCCCCTTTAGGAGCGAAATGAGCAGTCTGAGCAAAATGCTGAGTGTGCTGGACCTGTTCGGCCCGGCAACGCTGAAGATCGACCCCGACACCATCGCCGAACGCATGGGCCTGTCACGGGCGACCGTGTACCGCTACGTCAAGGACCTGTGTGATGCTGGCCTGCTGGTCCGGGTGGATGCCGGCAGCTACGGCCTGGGGCCACGCATCATTGAACTCGACTGGATGATGCGCCAGTACGACCCGATCCTCGTGGCGGGCCGCGAGTTGATGCACCAGCTGTCCGAGGCCACTGGCCTGGCGGTGTTCGCCAGCGTTTTCTATGACGGCCACATCATCAACACCTACATCGCCGAACCCGATAACACCTACCAGTTCGCATTCGGTCGCGGCCAGCCACTGCCGTTTTTTCGCGGTGCGCAATCCAAGGTGCTGATCGCCTTCCAAAAGGGGCGGCGCCTGCAACGCCTGTTCGAAGAACACATGGCCAATGACCCCGACAACGGCTTTGACTGGGCAAGTTTTTCCAAAGCGGCGAAAAAGATCCGCAAGGACGGCTATTGCCTGACTCACGATGAACTCAACCTGGGGCTCACCGGTATCGCGGCGCCGATCATCAACCCCGGGCTCGACGAGGTGGTAGGCAGCCTTTCAGCCGTCGGCAGCACCGACAGCTTCAAACTGCTGCGCCAGGAGACCGTGGTTGAAATGGTGATGGACACCACCCGACGGATTGCCGAGCGGATGCAACATCCGCCTGCTGTCAGCTAGAAAGCAGGGACACTGCTCACTCCAGAAAAACGATTCCCTGTGGCGAGGGGATTTATCCCCGTTGGGCTGCGCAGCAGCCCCCTAAGCAGTCAACTCAATCTGTCTGATACACCGGGTTGCCTGCATTTAGGGCCGCTTCGCGCCCCAGCGGGGATAAATCCCCTCGCCACAGGGTTTATCGAACACCCCCTGCCTCAGAACGGCACGGCCACCGTCACCTGGCTGTACACGTTGGTGCCATTGCCCGCCACTTGATTGCCCCCGGTCGTTGCATCCCGATCCGGCTTGTAGAGGCCTATCAGCGGCGTGATGATCAAATGCTCGTTGACGGCCCACTCGGCATACAGATCCAGCTCACGGGCATCCAGGTTCAGGGCGCTATCTTTGCGTACCGTGTTGAAATCAAAGTACAGCGCACCAAGGGTCAGGTTTTCCAACGGTTTGGCTGTCAGGCCGACATGATGAATGCCCGTGTTGCTGTTGAAGGGTCCGGCATAATTACCCGCGACTTCACCCTGGAACCAGGTGCCATAGCCCGTGCTGAGCCCGGTGAACAGCGAGTCCCACTTTTGCGAATAACGGGTGTAGCGATACGTCAGCTTCGGGGCCCAGGCGAGATCGGCAAAGGTGTAGCCGGCCTCGGCGTACCAGGCGTTCTGCGGGCCGGCGTCCTTGTCCTGCCAGGCGTATTCGAATGCCAGGCTGGCGTTCTCGATGCCCGCGTCGCCTTCACCACGAATGCTGTAGACGTTCATGCCCTTGCGTTGCTTCTGGAAATCGCTGGCCCACTGCTCGTTCACGTCAAGACCATGTATCCAGGTCAGTCCCAACGTGCCCGCCTTGGCGGTGTAATCGAGCGTGCCGGCGGCCAGTTCGGTTTCGGCCTGGGCGCGGTTATCGGATTTGAGCCACACCACACTGCCATGCAGCCCATCCTGCCCGCCCAGACGTAATACGGCGGTTTGATCAAACGCGTGCCGGGCAGCCAGGTAATAGGCGCCACCGCGATTCAAGCGACCATCGGCAGGCCCTTTGCCCAGGTTCGGCCCGTCATCGTTGATCAAGAATCCCCTGCCCAGCTTGACCACCTGGCGGCCGCCGGAAATATCGACGCCGTCCTGCCCCAACACGGGAAACAGATCGGCGGAACGCCACCCCAGGTAAGCGTCTTCAATCTTCGTCGTGCGCTCGCTGCCCAACGTATTGCCGGCCGCGTCGCCATCGCCCCAGGTGGCGGAACTGACCAGGCTGAACGCCCCGTAGGCGGTGCCATGGCCGGCCAGGCCCTGGTCGCCGCTGACGCCATACTTGATGAAGCCTTCGCGCCAGGTTGAACCACCTGGCGTGCCGTCGTAGTTCTTGCGACTGTTGAAAAGACCGAACACGGCCAGCATGTCGGCGTTGAGGTGAGTGTCGTCATCGGCATACAACTCATAGGCCTGGACCTGACTCGCAGCGCAGAGCGCCAGCGTACAGGCAAGGCCACTGCCGAAAAATCCCATACGCGATAGGTTCCGCATGGCTAGAGCTCCTTGTGGTGCGCCTTTGATAGGCTGTTTTTATATTCAGGAGCCGGTGCCGCAAGCGGCGCCGGCTGGCTGGGCTAACGGCAGTCGGCAAGCGCGCTGTCCAACGCGCCGACCATCATGGCGGCCTCGTCGGACGTGAGGGTCAGCGGCGGCGACATCACGATTTTGTTGCCTATCGGGCGCATCAATACGCCGGCCAGGCGCGCCTGCTCGGCAATGCGCGAGGCCAGGCCCGTAGCCGGATCAAGCGGCTCGCGCGTGGCCTTGTCCGCCACCAGGTCCACGGCGATCATCAAGCCCTTGCCGCGCACTTCGCCCACTACCGCATAACGCTCGGTCAGCGGTTGCAGTTGTTCCAGCAACTGGGCACCGACCTTCCCGGCGTTGCCCGGCAAATCCTCGGCCTCGACGATGTCCAGCACCGCCAGGGCCGCCGCGCAGGCAGTCGGGTGCCCGCTGTAGGTGTAGCCGTGCATGATGACGTTGCTGAAACCCGGGCCGTTCTCGATGGCATCGACCATGCGCTGGTTGAAGACCGTGGCGCCCATGGGGATGTAACCGGCGGTGATGCCCTTGGCCAGGCACAGTACGTCGGGGGCGACACCCCAGCCACGACTGCCGAGCATGCAACCGGTGCGGCCGAACCCCGTCACCACTTCATCGGCGATCAACAGGATGCCGTGACGGTCGCAGACTTCGCGCAGCCCCTTCCAGTAGTACGCCGGCGGCACGATCACGCCGCCGGCGCCTTGCACCGGTTCGGCGATCAGCGCGGCAATGGTCTGCGGGCCGAGCAGCGCGATCTGGTCTTCCAATTGACGAATGCAGTGCGCGGTCAGTTCTTCCGGATCGCGGCAGTCCCAGGGGTTGCGGTACAGCCACGGCGTGTCGAGCAGATGACAGCCAGCCAGCAGCGGCCCGTGGTTGTAGTGATACACGCCGTTGCCGCCCACGGAGGTGCCGCCCACGTGCACGCCATGGTAACCATTGCGCAATGAGAGAAAGCGCGTGCGCCCTGGCTCGCCGCTGGCGATCCAGTATTGGCGGGCCATTTTCAGGGCCGTCTCGACCGCGTCGGAACCGCCGGAACTGAACAACACCCGGGTCATGTTTTCCTGGGCGAACATCGACGTCAGCCGCTCGGCCAGGTCGAACACCCGCGGATGGGCGATGCCGTCGAAGGTCTGGTAATAAGCCAGTTCGTCCAGCTGCGCGGCAATGGCCGCCTTCACTGAAGCCCGGTTATGGCCCACGTTCACGTTCCACAAGCCGCCGACACCATCGAGCATGCGATGGCCTTCGATGTCGGTGATGTAGTTACCGTCGCCACGGGCGATGATCAACGTCTTGGAGCGGTTCGCCGGCGCCGAAGAACTCATCGGGTGCCAGAATTTTTTTTGTGCTGTCTTGTAGTGCTCGTACATGGTTGCAGTCCTCACTCTGTTTCACGCTTGCGTACGTACAGCAGTTGCTGGCCGGTGAATTCCAGCAACCCTTCAAGGCCGAACTCGACGCCGAACCCGGACATCTTGCTGCCGCCAAACGGCGTATTCGGCTGGATCTGCGCATGGCAATTGACCCAGGCCATGCCACATTCCAGGCGACTGGCCAGGGCCTGTGCCTGCTCGCTGTCGCGCCCCCAGACCGATCCACCCAGGCCCATGTCGCCCGCATTGGCGCGACGCAGGACATCCTCGACATCCTGGTAGGCAATCAGCGGCAACACCGGCCCGAACTGCTCCTCATCCACCAGGCGCTGCCCATCGGTCACATCGGCGACCAGCGTCGGCGGATAGAAAAAGCCCGGGCGGTCCAGACGAGCACCGCCACACAACACCCGCGCCCCCTGGGCACGGGCATCGGCCACCAGTTCCTCAACCAGCTTCAACTGTTCGAGGTTCTGCACCGGGCCAAACGTGACCCCGGGCGCCAGGCCCTCACCCACCACCTGACGCCGGGCGATCAGGGTCAGGGCCTCGGCAAAGGCCTCGTACTGGGATTGGTGGATGTACAAGCGCTTGAGGGCGGCGCAGGTCTGCCCCATGTTCAGGAATGCGGCCTGGAAAATATCTTCGGCGACCGCCTCGACCGAGGTGCCTGGCAGCACGATGGCGGCATCGTTGCCGCCCAGCTCCAGGGTCAGGCGCTTGAGGTTGCCGGCGGCGCCGCGCATCACGCTTTGGCCGGTAGCGGTGGAGCCGGTGAAGACAATTTTCTGGATACCGGCGTGGGCGGTGATCGCACTGCCGAACCCTTGCTCACCGGTCACGCTATTGATCACGCCCCGAGGCACGTGGCGAGCGATGACTTCCACCAGGCGCAGGGTGCTCAAGGGGGTCAGGCTCGACGGTTTGCTGATCACGCAGTTACCGGCCCGCAATGCCGGCATGATGTGCCAGACAGCGATCATGAACGGCCAATTCCAAGGCGTGATCGACGCGACCACGCCCAACGGCTTGCGGTGCAGTTCAATACGCTGGGTTGGGGTTTCTTCCACCAACTCCACGGGAATCTGCTGCTCGGCGGCATAACGCGTCCAGGCCACCGCGCCCATCACTTCGGAGAACGCCAATTCCAGTGGTTTGCCCTGTTCCAGGACAATGAGCGGGGCCAAGGCCTCGGCTTCCTGTTCGAGATCGGTAGCGATGCTCAGCAGGCGCTGGCGGCGATCTTCATGGGTGCTGTGTCGCCACTCGACAAAGGCCGACTGCGCCGCTTCGACAGCGAGGTCCAGCTGGGCCAGGGAACCGGCCGCGCATCGAGCGAACACCTTACCGGTCGCCGGATTGAGCACATCAAAGTGCCCGTTCTCACCGTCGACCCGAGCCCCATTGATGAGCATTTGATAATCGTGCATAAAACCTTCCTTTCACGCGCTGACGAACCGTCCCGAACGACAGCGGACTTGTTTTCTGGGTGGATTGACGTTGTGCCTGACGCCTTAGAGCTTGTGGCTTCCCAGCGCCATGAATCGCTCGGGCGATGCCTTGCGCAATCGAGCGGCGAGGAACACACCGACGATCAGCGCGGCGGGAATCACCGCGCATAGGCCATAGGACAGGAGCTGGCTGGCGCCGGTCAGCACGTCGAAATGAATCACCGCAAGGGCCAGGACCACCAGCAATGCCAGGCACGAAAAGACCGGAAGAATCCGACCGCGCCAGAGCCCCAGCTTCAGCTCCGGGTGTGCACGGAAATAGACAAACACCGCCGCTGAGGTCAGCGCCATGAGCAGGATCACGCACAACGTGGCCAGGTTGGAAAACCAGGCGAACAGCTGAAGGATCGGATCGGCGTCCAGCGCGGCGAAGATCAGCACCACCACCGCCGCGATCAGGCTTTGCAGGACCGAGCCCATGTGCGGACTCTGGTGCACGCGATGGGTGGTGCCCAACCGGCTGTGCAGCAAACCGTCGCGGCCGATGGCATAGAAGTAACGCGCCGCGGCATTGTGGAACGCCAGCAGCCCGGCGTAGATGCTGACCATGAACAGCACGCGGATGATCTGGGTCAGGTGCGGGCCGACAAAATGATCGGACATGCCGTAGATGAACGTCGTCGGATCCTGGAGCGCCTGCAGGGTCGGCACGATCTTGTCGGCCCCGACGCCGATCACCATCGCCCAGACCGACAAGGCATAGAAACCACCGATCAACAGCACCGAGCTGTAGGTGGCAATGGGAATCGTGCGGTGCGGATTCCTCGCCTCCTCGCCGTAGATGGTGGTGGCCTCGAAGCCGATGAACGCCGCGAAGCAGAACAGCAAGCCGATGGACGGCGTGCCGCTGAACACATGGCGGCGCTCGAACGAATCGAGATTGATGCCACTGTCGCCACCGGTCTTGAGAATGGCGAAATCCAGCGTCAGGATTGCCAGGTACTCGGCAATCACCACCACCGACAGCACCCGGGCCGACAGGTCGATCTTGCGATAGCCAAGAATCGCAATGCTCGCCATTGCCAGGAGCGAATAGGTCCACCAAGGCAAGTCCAGGCCAAAGACGCTGGCCATCGTGCCACTGACCACCCCACCGAACATGCCATACAGGCCGACCTGGAGGATGTTGTAGGCAAACATTGCCAACACACCCGCCGCGCCACCGGCCAGGCCACCCAAACCGCGGGAGGTGAAGGCATAGAAACCACCGGCGTTGGTCATGTGGCGGGACATGGCGGTGTAGCCCGCCGAGAACGCCAGTAACACCAGCAAGGCCAGGAGCAGCAATGCCGGTGTGCCAGCGCCGTTGCCCAGCATGATGCCAATGGGAAAACCGCCGGCGATGACGCTCAAGGGACTCGCCGCCGAAATCACAAAGAAGATGATGAAACCGACACCCAAGGCGCCGCGCTTCAACTCCGTCGAACTGCTGATCGGGAAAGATACGCTCATTTTTTTGACCTTGTTGTATGAGGCAGTTGTTGCTGGATCGCAGACGCCAGCTTCGCCGACGTCCAAAAGCTTATTGTTCTGCTTGCACGCTGGATTCGATGCTAGGCCGTTGCCAAACCCCCTCGCTATCCCAAAACGGCAGCATCCGAAGCCGCGCCCCAAAACAGGTCAGCCCCATCAGAGCCAAGGACATTCCTGTGGCGAGGGGATTTAGCGAAACGTCGCACCGCCCCGCTGGGGCGCGAAGCGGCCCTAAATGCAGGCAACCCGGTGTATCAGACAGATTGAGTTGACTGCTTAGGGGGCTGCTGCGCAGCCCAACGGGGATAAATCCCCTCGCCACAGGGGACGTCGTCGCTCTAAGTGCCCCGCATTAGCCCAATGTCGGCGCACAACGGCTGCCGATTCGGGATAACCGGCAGGCGCTTCCTGCCGCAAGATAGCCTCGCCCGTCCTTCAAACAGTGCTGGGCCCAAAACAATAAAAGCCCCTAAGCGCAGGAAACTTCAGCATGTTCTTCGCTCGTCTCTCTATCCAATGGCGAATCACGCTCTTGAGTGGCCTGTGCCTGCTCGCCGTCGTCGGCGCACTGACCGGTGCCTCCCTGTATCAGAACCAGCAAGGCGCGACGCTGCTCAAGCAGCAAAGCAGTCAACTGCTCGGGCGCTCGGCCCTGGAAGGTTTGCAGGCACAGGGCCTGGCCCACGGTCAGCGGGTGGAACGCTTTTTCAGCGAAACGGCGATCTATGGGGAGGGCTTTGCCCAGCAGGTCTTGCAACTGCGCGCCCAAGCGTGGAGCGGGCGACTGACGCCAGGGCAACTGCGCCGGGACCTGATCGCCGCGACCCGCCAAACCCTTCAAAACCGCGAAAAAGTCCTCGGCTTCTACGTGGTGCTGCTGCCCGACGCGCTGGTCGGTGAAGATGCCGCTTTCACTGGCCAACGCGATCTGGCCGGCAATGAAAAAGGTCGCTTTGCCCTGTACTGGTCGCAAAGCCAACCCGGCCATTTGGTGCAAGAGGTGCTCAGCGAAGCCCAGATCAGCGCCAACACCGCACCACCGGGCAGCGAGCCGGAGAATGCCTGGTACGTCTGCCCGCAAACCCAGGGGCGCACCTGCGTGACAGAGCCCTACGCGATCGAGGTCGAAGGCCAGAAGACGTTGATGAGCAGCATCTCCATACCGTTGCTGGACCAGGGTAAAGTCATCGGCGTGGTGGGCATGGACATCAGCCTCGATACCCTCCAGCAACTCGCCGCCAGCCTTGCCAACGACCTGTATCCCGGCCACAGCGAGATCAACATTCTTTCCCCGTCAGGGCAAGTTGCCGGCCATAGCGGCACGGTTGACGGCACCTCCGTCGACGCTCGACAAGCCGTGCAAACCGTCCCCGACAATCCCCCCTGGCAATTGCAGATACGCGTGCCCGAAGCACTTGTGCAAGCACCGGCCCTGCACATGCAGGCACAGTTGGACGACAAGCATCGCCAGGCCAACTGGTTCAACCTCAGCCTGGGCTTGCTGGCTGCCGGCCTGGGCCTGTTGCTCATCTGGCTCACCGCTTACGGCGTGACCCGGCCGCTGCTGCGGGTGGCGCATATGCTCGATGCGATTGTCGACGGCGACGGCGATCTCACCCAGCGCCTGCCCAACGACCGCCACGATGAATTGGGCCTACTGGCGAAGGGCTTCAATCGCTTTCTCGACAAATTGCAGCCCATCATCCGCGATATCCAGCAAGCCTCCCTGGACACCCGCAACACCGCCGACACGTCGGCTCAGGTGGCCCGGGAAGTCAGCGCGGGCATGCACACGCAGTACCGGGAAGTCGAACTGGCGGCAACGGCCTTGCATGAAATGAGCACCAGTGCCCAGGAAGTGGCCCGCCATTCCCACCAGGCGGCCGATGCCGCCACCGTCGCCGAAAGCGCCAGCCGATCGGGGCGTGAACTGTTCGCCAACGCGGTCTCCAGCATCGACAGCCTGGACCGGCGCCTGGAGACCACGCTTGAGCAAGTGCAGGCGCTGGCCGGCAACAGTCAACACATCGGCCAGGTGCTGGACGTGATCTGCGCCATTGCCCAGCAGACCAACCTGCTGGCCTTGAATGCCGCCATCGAGGCCGCCAGGGCGGGTGAACAGGGCCGTGGCTTCGCGGTGGTGGCCGACGAAGTGCGGCATCTGGCGAGTAATACGCAGAATTCGGTCGAACAAATACGCTCGGTGATCGAAGCGTTGCAGCAACTGAGTCAGGACGTCGTGCACAGCACCCAGTCGAGCCGCGAGCTGGCCAGGGACAGCGTCGCTCACGTCGACAAGACCCAGGCAGCACTGCAGCGCATCACCGACGCAGTGGAAGTGATCGAACACATGAACCAGCAGATCGCCAGCGCTGCCCTGGAGCAAAGCGCTGTGGTGGAAGACATCAGCCACCGCGTCAGCGACATTCGCGGGATCAGTGAAACCTTGACCAGCCGCATGGGAGAAGCCTCGCAGGCGAGCCACTCGTTGCGTGCGATGGCCAATCATCAACAGCAACTGGTCGGTCACTTTCGGATTTAGGGGCCATTACACAATTTCACAGAGCGCCTACAAAGCTTCACCCCTGTCGTTGGACTCGATCCCTACCATGGGCAGCTCAATAGTGGGGAAGCACCATGTCCAAGATTCCTTTCGTCACACTGGGCCTGTTGGTCGGGGCGCTGCTGCTCGGTGGCTGTGATAGCACCTCGACCCCAGAGGCATCCGCTCCGCTGGCAAGCGTGCGCGTCGAAACCGTCCAGGCCCGGCCACTGTCGATCAGCAACGAGCTGAGCGGCCGGATCGCCGCGCCGCGGGTGGCCGAAGTCCGGGCGCGGGTGGCCGGCGTGGTCTTGCAGCGGGTGTTTCGTGAAGGCCGCGACGTCAAACAGGGCGAGGTGCTGTTTCGCATCGATCCGGCACCGTTCAAGGCCGACCTGGACAGTGCCGAAGCGGCGTTGCGCAAGGCCGAGGCCAATGCGTTCCAGGCCCGTTTGCAGGCACAGCGTTATGCCCAGTTGATCGATGACAAGGCGATCAGTGGCCAGGATTACGACAACGCCCGGGCCAGCGTGCGCCAGACCGCCGCTGACGTCGCGGCCAGCAAGGCCGCGGTGGAACGAGCGAAGCTGAACCTGGGGTACGCCACGGTGACCGCGCCGATTTCCGGACGGATCGGTCGCGCCCTGGTGACGGAAGGCGCCCTGGTCGGGCAGAACGAAAGCACGCCGTTGGCATTGATCCAGCAGCTGGACCCGATCCACGCCGACCTCACGCAGTCGACCCGCGAACTCAACGACCTGCGCCGCGCCTTTCGCACAGGGCTTTTGCAAGCGGTCGGCCAGGGCCAGGCCAAGGCCACGTTGATTCAGGACGATGGCAGCCCCTATCCGCTGCCCGGCAAATTGCTGTTCACCGACCTCAGCGTCGACCCGAGCACCGGCCAGATCACCCTGCGCAGCGAATTCCCCAACCCCGACCTGGACTTGCTGCCTGGCAGTTTCATTCGCGTGCGCCTGGAACAGGCGGTCAACAGCCAAGGCATCACCGTGCCGCAGCGGGCGATTTTGCGAGACAGCGCCGGAGTCGCCCAGGTGTTGCTGCTGGATGCCGAGCAGAAGGTCAGCCAGCAACCGGTGCAACTGGGCGCCGCGCAAAACGATCGCTGGGTCGTCACGCAAGGTTTGAAGCCCGGCGACCGCCTCGTCATCGAAGGCCTGCAACACGCCCGTCCCGGCGAGCAGGTCCGGGTCGACGATTCCCCACTTCCCCTCGCCCAGGTTCCCGGGCCACAGGCAGGACACTAAGCCATGCCGCAATTCTTCATCGACCGCCCGGTGTTCGCCTGGGTCGTCGCGTTGTTCATCCTGTTGGCCGGTATCCTGGCCATCCCGCAACTGCCGGTGGCGCAATACCCGGTCGTGGCCCCGCCACAAATCGAGATCTACACCGTCTACCCGGGTGCTTCGGCGCAAACCGTGGACGAAAGCGTGGTCAGCCTGATCGAGGAAGAACTCAACGGCACCGACAACCTGCTGTATTTCGAGTCCCAGAGCAGCCTGGGCAGCGCCACCATCACCGCGACCTTCCAACCCGGCACAAACCCGGAACTGGCCCAGGTCGACGTGCAGAACCGCCTCAAGGCCGTGGAGTCGCGCCTGCCGCAAGCGGTGACCCAGCAAGGCTTGCAAGTGGACAAAGTCTCCGCCGGCTTCCTGCTGCTGATCACCCTCACCTCCAGCGACGGCAAGCTCGACGACGTGGCCCTCAGCGACTACCTGGCGCGCAACGTGATGAACGAGATCAAGCGCCTGGACGGTGTCGGCAAGGCCCAGTTGTACGGGGCCGAACGGGCCATGCGGATCTGGATCGACCCGCAGAAACTCGTCGGCTTCAACCTGACCCCGGCCGACGTCAATGCCGCCATCGTGGCGCAGAACGCCCAGGTATCGGCCGGCAGCCTGGGCGATTTGCCGAGCCGCAGCACCCAGGAAATCACCGCGACCATCGTCGTCAAAGGCCAGCTCAACACGCCGCAGGAGTTCGCCGACATTGTGCTCAAGGCCAACCCCGATGGCTCGACGGTGCGCATCGCCGACGTGGCACGGGTGGAAATCGGCAGCCAGGAATACCAGTTTTCCACGCGCCTGAACGGCAAGCCGTCCACTGCCGTGGCGGTACAACTGTCGCCGGGCGCCAACGCCTTGAACACCGCGACCCTGGTGCGCAACAAGATGGACGAGCTGTCGCGCTACTTCCCGGCCGGCGTGGAGTACAAGATTCCCTATGACACGTCGCCGTTCGTCAAGGTCTCGATCACCAAGGTGATCTACACCCTCGGCGAGGCGATGTTGCTGGTGTTCGCGGTGATGTTCCTGTTCCTGCAGAACATCCGCTACACCCTGATCCCGACATTGGTGGTGCCGGTGGCGCTGATGGGCACCTTCGCGACGATGCTCGCGCTGGGGTTCTCGATCAACGTGCTGACGATGTTCGGCATGGTGCTGGCCATCGGCATCCTGGTGGACGATGCCATCGTGGTGGTGGAGAACGTCAAGCGGATCATGGCCCAGGAAGGCTTGTCGCCCAAGGAGGCCACGCGCAAGGCCATGGGGCAGATCACCGGGGCGATCATCGGCATCACCCTGGTGCTGGTGGCGGTGTTCATTCCGATGGCCTTCATGCAGGGCTCGGTGGGGGTGATCTACCAGCAGTTCTCGCTGTCGATGGCGACCTCGATCCTGTTCTCGGCGTTTCTCGCCCTGACCCTGACCCCGGCGCTTTGCGCGACCTTGCTCAAACCGGTCGCCAAAGGTGATCACCACGCCAAGACCGGTTTCTTCGGCTTGTTCAACCGTGGGTTCGACCGATTCGGCGAGCGCTATCAAGGGTGGGTGGCCTATGCGGTAAAACGCAGCGGCCGTTATCTGCTGATCTACGGCGTGTTGCTGGTGGGCATGGGCCTGCTGTTCAGTCGCCTGCCCTCCTCGTTCCTGCCGGTGGAAGACCAGGGCTACACCATCACCGACATCCAGCTGCCACCGGGTGCCAGCAAAAACCGGACGGTGCAGGTGGTGGAGCAGATCGAAGCCCACAACGCCGGCGAACCGGGAGTCGGTGACAGCACGATCATTCTCGGTTTCAGCTTTTCCGGCAGCGGGCAGAACGCGGCCCTGGCCTTCACCACCCTCAAGGACTGGTCGCAACGCGGCGCCGATGATTCGGCGGCGTCCATCGCCGACCGCGCCAACCTGGCGCTGAGCCAGATCAAGGACGCCATGGCGTTCTCGGTGCTACCACCGCCGGTGGACGGCCTGGGCACCTCCAGCGGTTTCGAGTTCCGTTTGCAGGACCGTGGTGGCCTCGGCCATGCCACCTTGATGCAGGCCCGCAGCGAATTGCTCGCCGCCGCCGACAAAAGCCCGATACTGATGAATGTGCGTGAAAGCGCCCTGGCGGAGGCGCCGCAGGTGCAATTGGAGGTCGACCGCAAGCAGGCCAATGCCCTGGGCATTTCCTTTGCCGACGTCGGCAGTGTGTTGTCCACGGCAGTGGGTTCGACCTACATCAACGACTTCCCCAACCAGGGGCGCATGCAACGGGTGGTGGTCCAGGCCGAGGGCGACCAGCGCAGCCAGGTCGAAGACTTGCTGAAGATTCATGTGCGCAACAACAGCGGAAAAATGGTCCCGTTGTCAGCCTTCGTCCAGGCCCGCTGGACCCAGGGGCCGGCGCAATTGACCCGCTATAACGGTTATCCGGCGGTGAGCATTTCCGGTGAGCCGGCACCGGGCTACAGCACCGGGCAAGCCATGGCCGAAATCGAACGACTGGTGGCCCTGGGGCCGACGGGCCTGGGCCAGGAATGGACCGGGTTGTCGTTGCAGGAACGTTTGTCCGGCAGCCAGGCACCCATCCTGTTGGGCCTGTCGCTGCTGGTGGTGTTCCTGTGCCTGGCGGCGCTGTATGAGAGCTGGTCGATCCCGACCTCGGTGTTGCTGGTGGTGCCGCTGGGTGTGCTCGGCGCGGTATTGGCGGTGTCGTTGCGCGGCATGCCTAACGACGTGTTCTTCAAGATCGGGCTGATCACCATCATCGGCCTGTCGGCGAAAAACGCGATCCTGATCATCGAGTTCGCCAAGAGCCTGTACGACGAAGGCCACGACCTGATCGACGCCACGCTCCAGGCTGCACGCCTGCGCCTGCGGCCGATCATCATGACCTCGCTGGCCTTCATCCTTGGGGTGGTACCGCTGGCGATTGCCACGGGCGCCAGTTCGGCAAGCCAGCAGGCCATCGGTACCGGAGTGATCGGCGGGATGATCACCGCGACGCTGGCGGTGGTGTTTGTGCCGGTGTTTTTTGTGGTGGTGATGAAGCGTGTCAGGCGTGTTGATCCCAAGGGATGATGCAAACTGACCCACCGCTATCGCGAGCAAGCTCGCTCCCACAGTGGATCTTCAGCGGGCACAATATCCGCGTACATCCGCAATCCTCTGTGGGAGCGGGCTTGCTCGCGAAGAGGCCAGCACATTCAACATCTTCATTAACTGTGACGCCGCCTTCGCGAGCAAGCCCGCTCCCACAGGGGCCTGCGAGGCACATGAATTTTGTGCCTGTCGAAGATCCACTGTGGGAGCGAGCCTGCTCGAGATGACGGCAACGAGCCCGATGATCAGTCCGCCTGCACCGTGACCTGACGCTGCTCGCCCAACCCCTCGATCCCAAGGCGAATGGTCTGTCCCGGCCGCAGGAACACCGGGTTGGGCTTGATGCCCAGGCCAACACCCGGTGGTGTGCCGGTCGAGATGACGTCGCCGGGTTGCAGGCTCATGCACCGGCTCAGGTAGGCAATCAGTTGCGGCACGCTGAAGATCAGCGTTCGGGTATTGCCGTTCTGATAGCGGTGTCCGTCGACCTCCAGCCACAGGTCCAGCGTATGCGGGTCGGCAATGTCGTCCCGGGTCACCAGCCACGGCCCGAGGGGGCCGAAGGTGTCGAAGCCCTTGCCCTTGTCCCAGGTGCCGCCGCGCTCCAGCTGCCACTCGCGCTCGGACACATCGTTGATGACGCAGTAGCCGGCGACATGCTCCATGGCATTGGCTTCGTCGATGTAGCGCCCGCCTTTACCGATGACCACGCCCAGTTCGACTTCCCAGTCGGTCTTGAGCGAGCCGCGCGGGATCTGGATGTCGTCGTTCGGCCCACAAATGGCACTGGTCCATTTGTTGAAGATGATCGGCTCCTTGGGCACCTCCATATTCGACTCGGCCGCATGGTCGGCGTAGTTCAAGCCAATGCAGATGAATTTGCCGACCTGGCCGACGCAGGCACCGATGCGCGGCTGGCCGGCCACGATCGGCAGGCTGCGCGGGTCGAGGGCGGCGAGCGCTGCCAGGCTGTCCGGGCCAAGGACCTGCCCGGCGATGTCCGGCACATGGCCCGAGAGGTCGCGGATCTGATTGTCGGCATCCAACAGCCCGGGTTTTTCCGAACCTTTTTCGCCGTAGCGCAATAGTTTCATGTCGTGCTCCTGCTCAAGTGAAGACCGGGGTTCAGATGCTCATGCCACCGTCGATGATGTGGATGGCACCCGTGGTGTAGGCGGACGCATCGCTGCCCAGGTACAACGCCAACTGCGCGATCTCTTCAGTGTGGCCGATGCGGCCCATGGGCTGGCGGTCGAGAAATTGCCGGTAGACCTGCGCCTCATCGACGCCCTGCTGCGTGGCCTGATCGGCGATGCGCTGGCGCAACGAGGGTGAATCCACGGTGCCTGGGCAGATCGCGTTGCAGCGGATGCCCTGGCTGACGAAGTCGATGGCGACGGCCTTGGTCAGGCCCACGACTGCAGCCTTGCTGGTGGCATAGGCGAAGCGATTGGGCACGCCCTTGACGCTGGAGGCCACCGACGACATGTTGATGATCGAACCGCCGCCACGGCCCAGCATGCCCGGCAGGAACACATGGATCATCCGGTACATGGCCGTGACATTGAGGTCCATCGAACGTGCCCAGGCGGCTTCGTCGCAGTCGAGGATGTTGCCGCTGTGCACAAAGCCTGCGCAGTTGAACAGCACGTCGAGCCCACCGATGCGTTCGCAGGCGGCGCTGATGGCAGCGGGCGACGTGACATCCAAGGGCATGGCGGTAATCCCTTCGATCCCCGCCAATGCCTGGATATCGATGTCAGTGGCGAACACCTCGGCACCGGCTCGGGCGAAGGCAATGGCGCTGGCCAAGCCAATGCCCTGCCCCGCTGCCGTCACCAGTACGCGCTTGTTTTGTAGGTTCATGCGGTCTCCAGTTGGGCTGCCGTGGTGGCGTGCTTGGGTGTCCTGCCGAGCATCGAGGCGGGAATGGCCAGGATCAGTCCACCGCTGACCAAAAGACACAAGGCCAGTACATAGGTGCCGTTGTTGATGTTGCCCGTGAGGGTTTCGGCCACGGCGGTGATCATCGAACCGGTGAAGCCCGACAGGTTGCCGATGGCGTTGATCATGCCAATGCCGGCAGCGGCAGCGACGCCCGACAGCACGGTGCCCGGCAGGGTCCAGAAAATCGGCATCAGGCTGAGGATCCCCGAGGCGGCGACGCTGAGAAAGAGCACCGACAGCACCAGGTTGTCAGCGAAGAAAGCACTGAGGATCAGGCCGACACCGCCAATGAAGGCTGGGATCGCCGCATGCAGGCGCCGCTCGCCGGTGCGGTTGGAGTGCCGGGCGTTGAGCAGCATCGCCACCATCGCCACCGAGTAGGGGATGGCGGTCAGCAAACCGATGTGCAAGCTGTTGGTGATGCCGGTGCTCTTGATGATCGACGGCATCCAGAACGCCAGGCCGTAGAAGCCGGTGTTGAAGGTCAGCAGGATCAACACCAGCAACCACACCCGAGGGTTGAAGAACACTTCGCTCAAGCGCGTGGCCTTGCCCTGGTTGTCGGTTTGCAGGTTGGCCTTGAGCAGGGCTTTTTCCGCGACCGACAGCCATTTGGCTTTGTCGATGTTGTCGGCCAGGCAGACGATCACCACGAACGCCATGATGATCGAAGGAATGCCTTCGATGAGCAACATCCATTGCCAGCCAGACAGGCCATGCACCCCTTGCATGCTGTTCATCAGCCAACCGGAGAGTATCCCGCCCAGGGTCAGGCTGACCGGCAACGCCAGCAGGAACCCGGACATCACCCGGCTCTGCCGGTGGGTCGGGAACCAGTAATTGAGGTACAGGATCACGCCGGGGAAAAAGCCCGCTTCACAGATGCCCAACAGAAAGCGCAGCACGTAGAACATGGTGCTCGATTCGACGTGGAACAAGCCCGCCAGCGGCACGGTGTAGGCCACGGCCATGGACACCACCGCCCAGGTCAGCATGATCCGGGCAATCCAGAACCGCGCGCCAAAGCGATGCAGCAACAGGTTGCTGGGGACTTCGAAGAGGAAATAGCCCCAGAAAAACATACTGGCGCCCAAGGCATACACGGTGTTGCTGAATTGCAGCTCGTTGAGCATGTCGAGCTTGGCGAACCCGATGTTCACTCGATCGAGGTACGCCGCCATGTAGCACAACAGCAACACGGGCAGGATCCGCCAGATCACCTTGCGGTAGGTCCGGTCTTCGAAATCCAGTTCGCAGGCGGGAGCCTGCGCGGGCAACTGCTCGGAGATGGTTTGCATGAGGTAACCCCTGATTGTTTTTATTGGGTCACGTCGAATGAGCGAATCATCCGGCGATTGAACGAGGACTCTACTGTCGGGGAACGATTCTTTCCCAATGGCATTTTTGGATTAGTTGATAACGAGGCGTTATCAACTAATCCTCAAGTCCATGGAACCTGTAGCGAGTTATCCGTGGGAGCAAGGCTTATCTTGCCCGCGATGAAGACGACGCGGTTTGAGGGAAAACGCGGCGCCTGCATCGCGGGCAAGCCTTGCTCCCACAGACTTATCTTGCCCTTAAGCAGGCTGCATGGCGGCCAGGCGGGCGTTGTCCTTGAGGATCTCGGCGAACTCCAGCGCCGCGCCCACCAACGGCTCATCCTTGCGCGTGAGAATGCCGTAGTCCTGCGGCACCAGGTGCAACGGGGTATCGAGAGTCTTGAGCTGGCCGCTTTCGAGCAGCGGATCGACCATCGCATTGGGCAGCATGCCGATCATGGGCCCGCGTTGCAGCACCTGGAGGAAGGTCTGCATCGAAATGGTGTCGATGGTGTTGCGCGGCATTCCCACCCCGGCCTCGGCGAAGGCCAGCTCCATGCGTGCGCGAATCGGCGTGCCGACCGGATAGAGAATCCACGGCAAGTCCACCAACTGCTGCAAGGAGACCGGGCCCGCGCCGGCCAACGGATGGCGATAGTTGACCACGATGCAGAACGGTTCCGGGGCCAACGGCTGGAAGTCATAGCGCTGCTGCTGGCTTTGATCGGTAAAACGGGCCACCGCCAGGTCAAGCGTCTTCTCTTCAAGCATCTCCATCAGGTGGTTACTGGTCTGCTCCACCACTTCAATCGACAGCAACGGCCAGCGCTGCTTGATCTGCAGGATCGCCTCGGGCAACGCCACCGCAGTGGCGGCAAAGATCCCGCCGACCTTGAGAAAACCGTGCCCCCCCTCGCGCAAGCTGCTGATCTGTTCGACGAACGAGCGCGCATCATTCAAGGCAATCTGCGCATACCGCAGTACGTGTTCGCCCAAAGCCGTAGGCGGCATGCTCCGAGGCAACCGCTCGAACAAGGCAAAGCCGAGCAGGCTTTCGATTTCCTTGAGCATCTTGCTGATGGCCGGCTGGCTGAGGTTCATCTGCTGCGCCGCCAGGTGCATGTTGCGGGTGCGCCCCAACGTGTCGATCAGCAGCAAGTGGCGGAATTTTAGCCAGCCGCAGAAGCTGGAGAAGGACAGATCTGACATGGCGATTCCTCAGGCCGTCGATAACCCGACGTTATCAAATACTGAATATATCTCATTGGAGTTTATCGAGCGGCCACCCTAGCGTGAAGGCTTTACGAACAGGAAGACTTGCCATGTCGCTACTGCTTAATCCCGAGAACACCCTGCCCGTCGATGGCGTGGCCGGTACCCTGATTGGTCGTGCCTGGGTGCCAGGCCGAATCGCCGGGCCTTCGCCCATTGCGTTGCGCAGCGACGGTGTGTTCGATCTCTCGGATCGTTTTGCGACATTGAGCGATCTGCTGGAAACAGAATCGCCGCTGGCCGCCGTGCGACAGACGCCCGGTACCTTCATCGCCAGTGTCGAAGCCCTGCTGGCCAACACCGGCCCTAATGCCGACCCGAGCAAGCCGTCGCTGTTGCCGCCACTGGACCTGCAAGTGATCAAGGCCGCCGGCGTGACCTTCGCCGCCAGCATGATCGAGCGGGTGATCGAGGAACAGGCCGGCGGCGACGCGGCGAAGGCCGAAGCCGTGCGCACCACGGTGCACAGCGTGATCGGCGACAACCTGCGCACGATCGTGCCGGGCTCCGAGCAAGCCATGCGCCTGAAGGACTTGCTCATCGAACAGGGCATGTGGTCGCAGTACCTGGAGGTCGGCATCGGCCCGGATGCGGAAATCTTCACCAAGGCACCGGTCCTGGCCGCCGTGGGCAGCGGCAGCCGCATCGGCATTCATCCGATATCGCAATGGAACAACCCGGAACCGGAAGTGGTGCTGGCGGTGAACAGCCGGGGCCAGATCCACGGCGCCACCCTGGGCAACGACGTCAACCTGCGGGACATCGAAGGCCGCAGTGCGCTGTTGCTGAGCAAGGCCAAGGACAACAACGCTTCCTGCGCCATCGGGCCGTTCATTCGCCTGTTTGACGAACACTTCAGCCTGGATGACGTCCGCTCCTGCGTGGTCGATCTTAAGGTACAGGGCGAAGACGGCTACCGCCTGCAGGGTTCGAGTTCCATGAGCCAGATCAGCCGTGACCCGCAGGACCTGGCGGGCCAGACGCTCAACGCCAATCACCAATACCCGGATGGTTTTGTGCTGTTTCTCGGTACCCTGTTCGCCCCCACCGAAGACCGTGACCATGCCGGCAGCGGTTTCACCCACAAACGCGGTGACGTGGTCAGCATCAGCAGCCCGTTGCTCGGCAGCCTGCATAACCAGGTGACCCACAGCTGCGATGCCGCGCCCTGGACCTTTGGTGTCAGCGCCTTGCTGCGTAACCTCGCCGCCCGAGGCCTGCTGGAGCGCTAAAACGCCACGACCGTGACCGATTCATCCAATTACAAGAGAGAAATGAATCATGAGTGACACGTCAAAACGCCGCCTGCGCAGCGAGCAATGGTTCAATGACCCGGCCCACGCGGACATGACCGCCCTGTATGTCGAACGCTACATGAACTACGGCATGACCCGCGAAGAGCTGCAATCAGGACGCCCGATCATCGGCATCGCCCAGACCGGCAGCGACCTGACCCCCTGTAACCGCCATCACCTGGAACTGGCCCAACGGGTCAAGGCCGGTATTCGTGATGCCGGCGGCATTCCCATGGAATTCCCGGTGCACCCGATCGCCGAACAGTCGCGCCGCCCCACTGCCGCGCTGGACCGCAACCTGGCGTACCTGGGGCTGGTGGAGATTCTTCACGGTTACCCATTGGACGGCGTGGTGCTCACCACCGGCTGCGACAAGACCACCCCGGCCTGCCTGATGGCGGCGGCAACCACCGACCTGCCGGCCATTGTCCTGTCCGGCGGGCCGATGCTCGACGGTCACCACAAGGGCGAACTGATCGGCTCCGGCACCGTGCTCTGGCATGCGCGCAACCTGATGGCCGCCGGCGAGATCGACTACGAAGGCTTCATGGAAATGACCACTGCGGCATCGCCGTCGGTGGGTCACTGCAACACCATGGGCACCGCCTTGTCGATGAACGCCCTGGCCGAAGCCCTGGGCATGTCGCTGCCCGGTTGCGCGAGCATTCCGGCGCCCTATCGCGAGCGCGGGCAAATGGCCTACGCCACCGGCAAGCGCATCTGCGAACTGGTGCTGCAAGACATACGCCCGTCACAGATCATGACCCGCCAGGCCTTCGAGAACGCCATCGCCGTCGCCTCGGCACTCGGCGCTTCGAGCAACTGCCCACCGCACCTGATCGCCATCGCCCGACACATGGGCGTCGAGTTGAGCCTGGACGACTGGCAACGGATTGGCGAAGACGTGCCGCTGCTGGTCAATTGCATGCCGGCAGGCAAGTACCTGGGTGAAGGCTTCCATCGGGCCGGCGGCGTGCCAGCGGTCATGCACGAACTGCAAAAAGCCGGACGCCTGCACGAAGACTGCGCCACGGTCAGCGGCAGGACCGTCGGCGAAATCGTCAGCAACAGCCTGACCAGCAACGCCGATGTGATCTATCCCTTCGATACCCCACTCAAGCACCGCGCCGGCTTTATCGTGCTCAGCGGCAATTTCTTCGACAGCGCGATCATGAAGATGTCGGTGGTGGGCGAGGCGTTTCGCAAGACCTACCTGTCCGAACCCGGTGCCGAAAACAGTTTCGAAGCCCGGGCCATCGTGTTCGAAGGGCCGGAGGATTACCACGCCCGCATAGACGACCCGGCGCTGGACATCGACGAGCGCTGCATCCTGGTCATTCGCGGTGTCGGCACCGTGGGCTACCCCGGCAGTGCCGAAGTGGTGAACATGGCCCCGCCGGCGGCACTGATCAAGCAAGGCATCGACTCCCTGCCTTGCCTGGGCGACGGCCGCCAGAGCGGCACCTCGGCGAGCCCGTCGATCCTCAACATGTCCCCGGAAGCGGCCGTGGGCGGCGGCCTGGCGTTGCTGAAAACCAATGACCGGCTGAAAGTGGACCTGAACACACGCACCGTGAACCTGCTGATCGACGACGAAGAGATGGCCCGGCGCCGACTCGCGTGGACGCCGAATATCCCGCCTTCGCAAACGCCCTGGCAGGAGTTGTACCGGCAACTGGTGGGGCAACTGTCCACCGGGGGCTGCCTGGAGCCGGCGACGTTGCATCTGCGCGTGATCGCTCGTAGTGGTGAGCCGCGTCATTCGCACTGAGTCCAGACGGACGATTGTTCACATACGTTGAATGCTGATGCCAACCCAGAGGGATTTATTCCAAGGGCGTAAAGGAGAAAGATGCGCGCCAGGGGCCTTCGCCCTGCCGCATCTTTCTCACACCCACGGAGCCGATCCATGCCATTTGCCAACTACAAATTCCCCGAAGGGATCCTGGACCACGCTCGCAAAGAAGAGATCATCCATCGCACCACAGAAATGTTCGTCGAGTACTTCGGCGAGGGCGTCCGTCCGTTCACCATGGTGCTGGTCGAAGAGGTGGCAGACGGCGGATGGGGGCGCGCGGATGAAACGCTGACGCTAGCGAAGATGGGGCTGCCTGCCAAAGGACAATAGCGCCTGTGGAGCATCAACGATGCATCGCGCTCCCCGTTGGCGACTGTGACGGCACGCGTCGCCATCGGTAGCCCCCAATAACCATGGACCGTCAGCTTGCAGCGTCGTGCGCAGTCGCCGCCACTGCCTGGAGCCCACCAAGGGCATAGCTCATCATGTGGTCGATCAAACCCTGCGGCTCGAGACTCAAGCCTTGCAGCACATGCTGCTTTAACGGCTGATGGGCGATAAGTAAAAAAAGACAGGGGGCGAAGACGCTGATGGCGCTGCGCAAGGTTGTCGGGTGATCCGCTGGCAAGTTCATGATTTGCCCCAGCAAGCCACGCAGTATGTGCGCCTTGGGAAACGACTGCTCCTTGAGTACCACCTCAAACTCGGGAGAAGGCGAAAGCACTTCGCGCGTGAGCACTTTCAGCGCCCAGCCATCCGGATGGTCGTGCAGGCGCTCGACCAGCACGGTGATGAGGGCACGTAATTTGTCTTGCGGCGACCCTGGCCGCTCGTTAAGCGAAACCAGCGTTTCCATGCGCACCAACCGAGCGTGGGCTTCGAGCAATACCGCGCGGTACAGGCCCTCTTTGTTTACGAAGTGATAATTCACCGCCGCACTGTTGGCTTGCGAACGTTCGCAAATCTGCTTGCTGGTGGTGTTGGCCAACCCTTGTTCGGCAAACAACTCACCCGCCTTTTCCAGAATCTGCAACCGCGTTGCCTGCCCATCGAGTCGCGAAGCACGAGGCAGGGAAGGCTTGCCAATGGCATTGTCCATGAGCTCATCTCTTTATAGTTCTAATTCAAATTTGACTTTTTATTTCGGCCTACCTATTTTGGTCCCGTCATTGTCCCTTTACAACACCGCGCGAGGACTTCGCAGCCGATGCTGCGGGCTTTTCACGCACTACCAAGGAAATACCGTCATGGAAGCGCGCGTAATGACACCTTTCACCTACTTCTCATTGCCAATGCAGAAGCAGTTCCTGGCCAATCAGCGGGCCATCCAAGGCAAACCCTACGCCGACTTTTTCCGCTCGAAGATCAGCGTGCCGCTCAGCGCCGTCGAAAAGATACAGCAAGGCCCCATGCCCTTGGCTGACACCTTGACGCCCAGCGTTGAAGACCTTAACCGCATGCTCGCCGCTGATTTCATTAGCGAAGAGGCCGGATACGCCCTGCTGCCAGGGCCGATGGCCTACGTGCAAAGTCGCAAGTTTTTCCCCAACTGCACAGCTGAAATGCTCAAGTGGTGGTTCATGTGGCATCCGCTGGAGGCTGAACGCTACACCCTGTGGTTTCCTTATGCCCATGTGGAAAACCCCTGCGTTCATCACGAGCGACTCCTGGACGATACCCTGAGCTTCGAGGAGCGTTTGTACGGCAATACCTTTTGCGCCTCTGAGTACGTCGGTGACCGTCTCATGCACCTGCACATTGATTTCAGGGACCCCTGCGAGCTGGGCTTCTGTCCGGACCTGTACCGCGAATCCAAAATAGACGGCAGCGTCAGCGCCTTGATGAGCCTGGCCCACGAACCGCAAGTGCCGGTGTCGCTGATGGCGCACTTGTTCAAGGAGTGTCCGGAGGGTTTGTACCTGACGAGCCGCTACTGGGTCGGCAGCCACCCTGCCATGCAGCGTTTTCCAGGCGCCGAGCGAGCCGCTCGGCTACTGGAAGAAAACGGCCTGGGAGAAGTGGAGCTGGAAACCCTGGCTTATGAATTTGCGGTGCATGACTTGTGTGAGTTCAACCACCTGGCCAGCATCCTGCCGAGCCTTCATGCACGATTCAGCGGCACGAAATAAGCGCAACCCCTCCCGATAATCAGGCTTCGGCGGCGTCTTGAACCGCCGCCGAAGTCGAGCGCATTGCCCCGTTCAGCAGCAGTGTCGTGAACTCATTGATATCTGCTTCCACCTCCAACTGCTCAGTCAAAAGCCGGTACCAGCAAAACCCAAAGATCATGTCCAGGAGCAATTCACGCGACGTGTCCTTGGGCAACTCGCCCTGCTGAATAGCATTTTCCACCAGCTTGCGAGGCAACTCCCTACGTCGCTCCATGAATTCATCTTTCAGTTTGGGCAGCGTGCAGGGATCGAGTTGCGCCTCAGCGATGACACACCGAAAAGCCTCCCCGCAAATGGTTTCTCGCCAGACCTTCCAGAGATTGAGCAGCAAGAAATTGAGGTTCTCCTTGAAAGAGCCTTTATCAGGCTCTTTGCGAATCTGCTCGCTTTCACTCTCGTAGACCTCGGCGATCAAGGCTGCCTTGTTACCCCACCACCGGTAGATTGTCGGTTTGCTCGCGCCAGCGCGACGGGCCACCGCCTCGATGCTCAGCCCCGAGTAACCGCACTCCTTGAGGGTTTCTATGGCAGAAATGATGATCGCTTTGTGCGTGTGAGGGCTCCTCAATGAGCCAATGGAGCTCCGAGATGGTTTACGGGCCATAAATCAAAATCTCCAATATGGCGCTTGACAAAAGAGACTCAGGGTATAGGATTCTCTCGAAAAGCAATGAAACGGATCGTTTCGTTTTGTATGTTTATTTGATCTCAGCTTCTGCTTAGCAGGGGGTCTCTTGAGCGCTTATTACCTCTATATAGGGAGATACGAGAAGGAAAGTCATAAATTTTTAACGCTACCTTAACGATACGGTACGTTTCGTATCATACATAATGATTGTACGAAAACAAGCCTATTGTTCATAGGTTGACCGGTAGGTTCTGTCGCTTGGACCTGCCGATTTATGAGGCATGGGACCGCCATTTATCACTTTGCGAGCACCAATAGATAGTTTCTAAATATTTCATGCACCTGTCACGGCGTTCTGCCAGCAGGTGAAAGAACGGAATCTGGAGGAAGTACACATGAATAAAGTAGGAATTGTGAGCTATGGCGCGGGCATCCCGGTCTGCCGGCTCAAGGTGGACGACGTGATCCAGGTGTGGAAAAACACCGATTTGAGCTTGGTAAAGAGTCAATTGGGCATCCTTGAAAGGGCTGTGCTGCAACCTGATGAAGACGTCATCACCTTGGGCGTGCTAGCCGCGCAACGCGCGCTGGACAAAGCACCGCCTTGTTCCCTTGAAGCGCTTTATCTTGGCACCTGCACCAATCCATATGACTCCCGGGCCTCGGCCGCGATCATCCTGGAAATGCTTGGCTGCGGCTATGACGCCTTTTGCGCAGACGTGCAGTTTGCCGGCAAATCAGGCACCAGCGCCCTTCAGATTGCATACGCCTTGGTGGCATCGGGCATGGTGGGCAACGCGTTGGCAGTGGGCGCCGATACGATCAACCGCAACACCGCCCCCGGTGATTTGACAGAGTCTTACGCCGGAGCGGGCGCCGCGGCCCTGCTGTTGGGTACAGAAAATGTGATCGCGCACTTTGACGCAAGTTTTTCTTGCGCGGCGGATGTCGCTGACAACATCAGGCCTCAAGGGGACCGCTATATCCGGTCGGGAATGGGACTGGGCTCGGACAAGAACAGCATCGGCCTTGAAGACCAGACTCGCCGTGCTGCCTCGGGCTTGATGGCCAAGATCCATGCGCAGGCCGCTGATTTCGATTATGTCGTCTTCCAGCAGAACCTGGTCTCAACCCCCTACTCTCTCGGCAAGCACCTGGGATTCACGACGGCGCAAATCGAACCTGGCATCTATGCCCAGAACGTCGGTGATGCCGGGGCAGCGAGCCCTTTGCTGGGTTTGGTCAACGTCCTCGATCAAGCGCGTCCCGGTGAAAGAATCCTGGTGGTTTCCTATGGGTTTGGTGCGGGCAGCGATGCCATTGCCTTGACCGTCACCAATGCCATCGAAGCCTATCAAAAGACCAACGTTCCGCTGCGCACGCTGCTGGAGGATAAGTACTACGTGGATTACGGGACGTCGATCAAGTACGAGTTCAAATACTTGCGGCCCGACTATGCCCTGACGGCCTATCTCTGATTCCAATCCATCCAGCAAGGAGCACCTTTTTATGAGCGCACGACGCGTTGCTATCGTTTCGGCTGCCTATACCCCTAAACCGGGAAGTTCCAGAGTTCGTCAGACTTTCAAGGAGATGATCGTCGAGTCCGCCTACCAAGCACTCAACGCCATCAAGATGCATCCCCGCGAACTCCAGGCAGTTGCCTATGGCTACCACGGTGAAGGTATTTCTGAATACGGAGGCCTGGGCCCGACCATTTCCGATGCCCTGGGTATCAGCCCTGCCCCCACGTTCATGAGTACTGCCAACTGCACCAGCAGCTCGGTGTCTTTCCAGATGGCTCACCAAATGGTCGCCTCAGGTGAATACGACATCGTCCTGTGCGGCGGCTTTGAAAAAATGACCGACCACATCAACTACGCCGAATACATCGGCTCCAGCACTGAATGTGAATACGATTATTTTCTCGGCATCTCACACACAGACGCCTTCGCCCTGGCGACCGCCGAGTATTTTGAAAAGTTCGGTTATGCAGGACGCGAAGCGGATGTATTGGCGACGTTTGGGCGGCAGATGCGTATCTATGCCCATAACACCCCCACGGCTACCCGCTATGGCGTGCCGATTCCGTCCCTCGAAGCACTCAAGAGTAGCGAAGCCTGTGGCTCGATGCTGGCCTGGGGTGAAGCCAGCGGTTGCGCCATCCTGGTGGCCGAACACCTTGCGCACCGTTACACCACCCAACCGGTATTTATCCGTGGCTGTGCCTACACCGGCGTATCGCACTATTTCGGCACGCGCTATCACAACCCGACGCTGCAATTTCCGGGGCTGCCAAAAGATGTAGGCATGGCGGTTTCCGCCAACTCGATAGCCTGCGCCGAAATCGCCTACAAAAAAGCTGGTATCACTGCAAAGGATATCGATGTGGCGCAAGTCTACGACTTGCTGGGCGCCGGGTTGATTCAAATGGAGTCCATGGGCGTATGTGGTCCAGGCCAGGCAGGCGACTTCGTATTGGAAGGCGGCATAGCCCTTGATGGGCAACTTCCCCTGAACACTGACGGCGGCAACATCGGGCGCGGCCACGCCTCCGGTTGCGATGGGATTTTGCACATTACTGAGTTGTTCCGACAGCTTCGCGGCGAGTCCAACAACCAAGTCAAAGGCGCCCGTATTGGCGTCTCGCAAAACCTGGGCGGTTACGCCGCGCACAACAGTGTCATTGTGCTTTCCAACGATTAAGGAGCCGACCATGTCCCTTTACCCTGAACAAATTCACCGCATGACCACTGCCAGCATGTTGCGCGAATGGCGCGAGCACGGCGGCAAATACCGTCTCGAAGGCAGCCGTTGCCAGGATTGCGACGAGATCTTCTTCCCCCGGCGCACCGTGTGTGGCGCGTGCAATTCGTTGAATGTGGAACCGTATCGCTGCGCACGCACCGGCACGATCCAAGTCAGCGCTCATGCCGAGAATCCGATACTGGCGGCCATGGGCTATGGCGAAACCGTGCCCCGTTTCATGGCGATGGTGCGCCTGGATGATGGCCTGGTGATTGCCTCGGAAATCGTTGATGTCATCGATCCCCGGCAAGTCGTCAGCGGTGCGCCCGTGCGCATGGTTATTCGCAAACATGTCCGGGAAAGCAACTTGGCCTGGCAATATGCCTATAAGTTTGTCTTGGTGAAATAACCAACAAGGCGTCCGCTACACCCCGCTCTTTCGATAACAACAGTCAAGTTTTTGGCCTCCCAGCCCGCTGCTTTGATTCTGTCTTTCAGAGTCCTGCTTTGCAGTCATTGCCTTAAATGTGCTTCTAACTTTATTGGCTTCTAGCCGAGGACTTGTCATGTCTACTCTTTGCAAACCCAGTCTGTTGTTTCCGCAATACAAGATCACCCAGCAACAAATGATCGAGCATCTGGAGCAGTTGCATGATGATCATCCACGAATGGCACTTGCCAAACGAATGATTCAAAACACACAGGTCAACGAACGGCACTTGGTCCTGCCTATCGATGAACTGGCGGTGCATACCGGCTTTACCCATCGCAGCATCGTTTATGAGCGCGAAGCCCGCCGCATGTCGTCCATCGCGGCGCGCCAAGCCATTGAGAATGCCGGGCTGACCACCGACGACATTCGCATGGTCGCGGTGACATCGTGCACGGGTTTCATGATGCCTTCGCTGACGGCCCACCTGATCAATGACCTGGGCCTGCGAACGTCGACCGTACAACTGCCCATCGCTCAATTGGGCTGCGTGGCAGGCGCTGCGGCGATCAATCGAGCCAATGATTTTGCCAGCCGGGCGCCGGACAACCATGTCCTCATCGTCTCCCTGGAGTTCTCATCGCTCTGCTATCAACCCCAGGACACCAAGTTGCACGCGTTCATATCGGCGGCGTTATTCGGCGATGCCGTATCGGCCTGCGTCATGCGCGCCGATGACAAGGCACCTGGTTTCAAGATCGCCAAGACCGGGTCTTACTTCCTGCCTGATAGCGAGCACTACATCAAATACGACGTTAAGGACAGTGGCTTTCACTTTACCTTGGACAAAGCCGTCATGAACTCCATTAAAGATGTCGCACCGATGATGGAGGAATTGAACTACGAGGCCTTCAATCAACATTGCGCCCAAAATGACTTTTTCATCTTCCATACCGGCGGACGGAAAATTCTTGATGAACTGGTCCTGCAACTGGACCTGCATCCCGGTCGGGTCGCGCAGTCTCGCGACAGCTTGAGCGAAGCCGGGAACATCGCCAGCGTGGTGGTCTTCGATGTGCTCAAGCGCCAGTTTGACAGCGGGCTTGTCGATGGCGCGACAGGCATGCTGGCGGCCTTCGGCCCCGGTTTCACCGCGGAAATGGCCGTGGGCAAGTGGGTCGCCTGACAGCCCCGTAAAACACCGGCACCCAGCCAGGGGCACACCTGCCCCTGACTGCAGGCGTATCGATCGCAGGCGTTCACCTTGCTCGAGAGGGCTTCGAAAGCACTAGGGAAAGAAGGGGAAGGAACATGGAGATGAAATATCTGGTCGCTCGACCTTGGGGCGGCTATGAAAGACGCATGATCACGCTTCTGTCGCTGAGCTTCGGGCTGGTAGGACTGGACAGGTTCATTATCATGCCGCTGTTCCCGGTGATCATGCGTGACTTGGCCCTGGACTATCAGGACTTGAGCATGCTGTCAGCCATCCTGGCATTTGCATGGGGAGGCTCTGCCCTGTTCATGGGCGCCGCCATCAGGGTACTGGGCCCCAAGAAGTTGCTGGTGCTGTCGATCACCCTGCTATCGCTCCTGGCCGGTGCGTCTGCATTGATCACCAGCCTGATGGGCCTGGTGCTCTTGCGCGCCTTGATGGGTGTCTGTGAAGGTGCCTTCACTCCAGTCAGTATCATTGTCACCGATGAAGTCTCGCAGCCTTCCCGGCGCGGACTCAATCTAGGGATTCAACAGGCCTTGTTCCCCATCATCGGCCTGTGCCTCGGGCCGCTGCTGGCGGGCGTCTTGCTGGAAATATTCGGATCCTGGCGCGCCGTGTTCGCCATCATTTCGTTACCCGGCCTGTTAGTGGCCTGGTACCTCTATAGAACCTACCAACCGACCCAGGCGCCCAGCGCGGTGTCGATTGCACGCACCTCCAAAAGTCAGTGGAGGACGGCCCTGTCCAGCGGGAATGTGCGGCTCAATATTGCCTTGATGCTTTGCATACTGACGTGCCAGTTCGTTCTGTGTGCCCTGCTCCCCAGCTACCTGACAGACATTCTGCACCTGAGCAATTTCTCCATGGCCATGATCATTTCTGCAATTGGCCTGGGTGGTTTTTTTGGCCAGTTGGTCATTCCCGGCTTGTCCGACCAACTGGGTCGCAAGCCCGTGGTTTCCATCTGTTTCATGATCAGCGCGCTGTTAGTGGGTTTATTGATCATCAGCCCACCGTTGCCCTGGCTACTGTTCCTTCAATTATTTTTCTTGTCCTTTATCAACTTCAGCCTGATCTGCATGACGGTCGGTCCACTGACCAGCGAATCAGTGCCGCCCAGTCTATTGGCCACCGCGACGGGCCTGGTGGTGGGCTGCGGAGAGATTCTTGGAGGGGGCGTCGCGCCTGTCGTCGCCGGCTACATCGCCATGACGTGGGGGCTCACCGCAATTCTGTTCCTGGCACTGGCCGGAAGTATCACGGGGGGCTTGCTGTCCTTACGGCTCAAAGAGGCAAACCCGGCGTTCAACGGACTCAAGGACTACGCCCCCCTGTCCGCACGCTTGACCCTGGAGGATAAGTGATGACCCATTATGTAATGTTGCTGGACTCTCCAGTGCCGCGAGGAGGCCTTGGCGTATTTGACTTCAAGTCCGGGCAAAGCCGGGAGGTGCGTCCACCCCAGGGAAATCTGTATGAAGCCCTGGCCCATTGCGCGGATCGGAATATGGACTGGGAGTCCTATCTCAAGGACCTACCGTCCACACCCTACCCGCTTACGCCTGCGGCGGTGAAATACCGACCACCGCTCAAACCCGATAACAACTTATTGGTCCAGATCAGCGAAATCACCCTCTGTACCGCCAAGACAGAACAAGCCTGGTATTACAAAGGTAACGGCCGACTGCTCAAGACCGACGGCGACCCTTTGCAGGTGCCTTATCATTCGCAAAGCATCAGTAGCGAACCGTGCATTGTCTGCCTTTATTGGGTCGACCCGTTTGGTGCGCTGCGCTTCATTGGTTTTACCCTGGGCAACGATATTCACGATCATGTATTGCACAGTCGTGACGCCATTTCTTCAACGCATGCGCACTTGCGTACCTGTGCGATTGCCCCGGCATTGATCGTGGGGGAATTGCAGGCTGACTTGGCCATCAATGTCCAGATAGAACGCGACGGCCAACCTTTGACGGCAAGTCACCACCGGATGAGTTTGCATCGCTGGCAGAGTTTGCGCCGATACTCAGAGGAGTTCCTGGAGAAACATGAGCAGTTTCTCGAGCCTGGGCTGGTTCATTACGTGTTTCACAGCTTGAGCCATCGCACCGCGAATGTGCCGCTCCAGCACGGTGACTGGCTCAGCATTGACTGCCCCGAGCTGGAATTGGCCATGAGCAATCAAATCGTCGAAGAGGAATTGGTTTCGCTGGTGCCCTTGCCTGCGCGACGCGCTGCTGACCGTGACGGTATCGACCGGCCCCTGCCTGTGCCGAAAAAGTTCTGATCGATCGCTATAAACGAGGGGGGTGGCCCTTGGTTTGAGCCACCCTTGCCTGCTTCTTAAAAATCGACCGTGGCCGAC
The DNA here is from genome assembly GCF_000416195.1 of Pseudomonas sp. CFII68. Classification (NCBI taxonomy): domain Bacteria; kingdom Pseudomonadati; phylum Pseudomonadota; class Gammaproteobacteria; order Pseudomonadales; family Pseudomonadaceae; genus Pseudomonas; species Pseudomonas sp. CFII68. The sequence goes on along the minus strand of NZ_ATLN01000017.1, from coordinate 91,628 downwards.
AGCTGCAATGTGCGCGGAGAACCGGGAGAGAACGCCCCATACGAGGCGACACCCGACCAGTATTCGCGATCAAAGACGTTTTGAACCGTGGCTCGGAAAGTCGTAGGCCGACCTTCGATCTTGGTGGCGTAGCGAGCCCCCGCATCAAAGCGAGTCCAGGCATCCAGCTCCTGGGTATTGGCCTGGTTCACGTATTGGCTGCCGGTATAAATCGCACCACTGGTGAGAGTAAAGCCCTCCATCCACGGGGTGTCCCATTCCGCCCACAGGTTGGCTTGTACCTCAGGCACGCCCACCGGTTTATTGCCACGGTTGGCCGCGGTGGCGGAATCCGTCAGTTCGCCGTCGAGCAGTGTGACTCCGCCCATCAGGCGTGTGCCGGGGGCCACTTCGCCGAATACGCTCAGTTCCACGCCACGGTTGCGCTGTTCGGCCTGCACCGAGAAGACATCGTTCGCGTCGATCTCGCCACTGGGCTTCTCGATCTGGAACAGCGCCAGGGTGGTCATGAAGGTGCCGTGCTCGTACTTGACGCCCATCTCGTGTTGCTTGGATACATAAGGTGCGAACATTTGCCCGGAATTGGTCGCGTTAGCTGGCGCAGCGTCACCCTTACTCAGACCCTCGACATAGTTGTAGTAGAGCGATACGTCTTCCCAGGGTTTGACGACGATACCGAACATCGGCGTGGTTTTGCTTTTGTCGTAAGACGGAGTGAAAACGGCGGTGTTGTAATTTTCCGACTTGACGTTCTGCCGACGCAACCCCAGGGTCAGTTGGACACGGTCATCCAATGCCGACAAGGTGTCGGTCAATGCGAAGCCGGACAACTGCGACTCGGATACGCGCAGCACCCTGGGCGCATTGATGGCTGGCTTGGGCGCGTCCACCGGGTGATAAATGTTCGAGGAGACATTCGGCCCGTTGTTGATGCCCCGGGACAGCTCATCCTGATAAGTGGTCGCCATCAGCGTGGTCGTGTGGGTGATAGGGCCGGTATCAAATATCCCGCGTACCCCCACGTCGGCTGTCGAGCGATCCACGTTGAATTTGTAATATCCCGGCCTGTTGACGATATCGCCGGCACTGTTGAGTATTCGTGGCACCTGGTCTGACATCCGCTTGACGTCCGACCGGCCGCCACCGGCGTGGGCAAACACCGTGACCGCGTCCGTCAGGTCGTATTCACCCCCGAGCAAGGCCGACTGCTCCTGGGTATCCGACCAACCCCATTTTTGCGACGCGTTGGTGCGACCGTCAGGGGCTGACGGAATCTCAACATTGGAGTTGAACGGCCGTGAGGCGCCTTCGAAACTTTCTTTCTGGCTGATGAAATCGAGGTTCAAACGCAAACGCTCGCCGCGATAATCGAAGGCGATCGCGCCGATGTTGAGTTCGCGTTCCTGGTCATCGACGGCCGTGTCGCCGCCCTGGAGGCTGCCGTTGAAGCGCACCCCGAACTGGTTTTCCGAGCCGAATCGACGGCTGACGTCCAGGTGTCCGCCCACGTAGGAATCAGACGCATAACTGCCAGTAAAGCGCGTCAGGTCTTCGTCCAACGGCCGCTTGGGAACGATATTGATCACCCCGCCCACCCCGCTGTTCGGCGACATGCCATACATCAGCGCGCCCGGCCCCTTGAGCACTTCGACCCGTTCGGCGTAGTCGGTAAACACCCGGTAGTTGGGCGCCACGCCGTATACGCCATCGTAGGCCAGCTCGCCGAGGTTACCCTCGCCGATTGGAAAACCACGAATGAAAAACGAGTCGACGATGCCGCCCACCTGGCCCGTCGAGCGCACCGAAGGGTCTCGCTGCAAGGCATCGGCCACGGTCACGGTTTGCAGGTCGGCCAGGGTCTTGGCGGTGTAGCTGGTCACGCTGAACGGTGTGTCCATCACGTCCTTGTTGCCCATCATCCCCAAGCGCGCGCCGCGTGCCACTTGACCACCGGCCAACACGGGTGGCAGTGCACCTGGGCTGTTGTCGGTACCGGTGATAGTGGTCGCATCGAGGGTCAAGCCTTGCCCGTTGCCGACCACCGCAGCGTTCGAGATTTTATCGGCGGCGGGCTCCTGCTCGGGGGTTGCCGCCCAGGCGGTGGCGCTTCCTGCGACCAGAACGAAACTCAGCATGGCGGTACGAATCGCGACGGATAACGCAGACTCACCACAAGGTCGACTTGCAACAGACATGGCTTAAGGATCCTTTCCAACGAGAGAAAATGGTAATCACTCCTATTGCCAGTCGACCTGCGGAAAAGTATCACCTCCCAGGGTTTATTTTTTCAGGCTGCGCCAAAGCACTCACGCATACCGACGCTGCAGCGGTATCGACACCTTGCAACCTCTCGTGCAGCCGGGCATCTTGCCGACCCTGTCATCGCCTGCAGCACACGCTGCCCTACCCGCTTGCTGGCGTTTAACCACCGAGGCTGATCATGTCCCACACAGGTGTCGTCCAGGGTTCGAACGTCAGGGTCCTGATTTATCTTCTGTTCGCGATCCAGCTCATCTCCATGGGCGCGATGGAAATGAGCGGGCCATTCTGGCCGGTTCACCTGCGCGGGCTGACGTCCTCGGCGTCGGTTTTCAGCTTCGCCAGCATTGCCGTGTATGTCGGGCCGATGCTGGGCATCCTGCTGACCAGTGCCTTCTGGGGCCGTATCGGTGATCGCTACGGCCATAAGTGGATGATGATCCGCGCCCTGGCAGGCTTGTCGCTGACCCAGCTCGGGCTGGCGCTGTGCAGCGATATCTGGATCATTCTGGTCCTGCGCTTCTTGCAGGGCGCCTTTGCCGGATATATCGCCCCGGCGCAGGCCTACGGCGTCAGTATCGAAGCCCCATCGCGGCGAGCGCGGCTGTTCGCGATTCTGCAAATATCCACCAATGTCGGCTCATTGCTCGGCGCAGTAGTCGGGGGGCTGATCCTCGACTACGCGACGTTCTTCTGGATCAACCTCACCGCCTCGGCGTTGTGCGCAGCGTGCACGGTGGTGGCCGCCGTGACCTTGCCGGATGTGCCGCCCGTGAAGAAAGTCCCGGCCAGCCTGGCCCCGGCAGCGACGAGCCGTACCGACAGCCCCTGGCAAGGATCACCGTTGCGGTCATTGTTGTGCGTCATGGGCATTCTGTTGTTGGCGCGGATGCTGCCGCAAACGTCATTCGCCTTGTATGTGAGCGCGGTATTCGACGTCAGCAACTCGCTCGTCGGCCTGTGCTACGGCTTGCTGGCGCTGGGTTTCATTCTGTCGGCCACGGCCTGGTCGCGTTATTTCGAGCACCGTACCCAGCAGCAGACCTTGCAGCGCATCCTCTACATCGTGCTCGGTTGTGTCGCCCTGACCGCCCTCGCGGGAGGCACGCGCAACGCCATCGTATTTGTCATGGCCTACTTCATCTGGGGGGTGCTGCTGGGTGCCACCACGCCAGTGCTGATGGCCCTCATTTCGAAATCCGCCGACAGCTCGCGACAAGGCCACGTGCTGGGCATTGCCCAGGGCACCACGCAATTCGCTTCGATCGCGGGCATTTCGATCGGTGGATTGCTCAGCCAGGTCTACGGGTTGCAATACACCTACCTGTTCGTTTGCCTGGCCTATGTGCTGGCGCTGATCCCCGTCATTGCATTGCGTTACGGGCCCGCGAGCCGTCCGCGTAGCTGAAACAGGGTTGCTGAATGCCGCTTGCGTCGCGGGTAAGTTGTCCATTAGCATTGGGAATACTTCTCAATTGCAAAAAGCTGCAGCCATGAGCGAAACCCTGCCCGCGAACAACGACAATCATCTGCGCGTGATCGAAGCGCTGTACGCTGGTCATCATGGCTGGCTGTACGCCACGCTGAAGAAAAAGCTGGGCAACGCCATGGATGCGGCGGACCTGGCGCAAGACACCTTCACGCGCATTCTGGCCTCGCAAGTCACCGCCATTGACCAACCCCGGGCCTACCTGAGCTGCGTGGCCAAGGGCATCCTCGTCAACTGGTATCAGCGCAAGGCACTGGAACGTGCCTACCTGGAGGCGCTCGCGCATTTGCCGGCCCAGGAAGTGCCGTCCCCCGAATTGCGTTTCCTCGTGCTGGAAACCCTGCACGACATCGACGCCATGCTCGACACCCTCCCTGCGCCGGTCAAACGGGCATTCCTGCTGTCGCAGATCGGCGGCCTGAAATACGACGACATCGCCCAGCAGTTGAACGTCTCGCTGATCACGGTCAAACGCTACATGAAGCAGGCGTTCGTGCAATGCCTGATGCTGGTGGACTGAATGCTCACCCGTCGCCATGAGCCACCGCTCGACCCCAAGGTCCTCGAAGAGGCCGCCGAGTGGCTGATGCGCTTGAGTGAACGCGAGCTCAGCGACAGCGAGCGCGCCGAATGGGAGTGCTGGCGAGTCAGCAGCCCCGAGCGCGGCCGGGCCTGGTCCCGCGCGCAGATGTTGCAAAACAAGCTCGGCGGTTTGCCACGCTCGTTGGCGATGTCGGCGCTGGATCGCCCAAGCAGCCCCGAACGGCGCGCGGCCCTCGGCAAACTGGCGTTGCTGCTGGCAGTCGTTCCCGCCGGCTGGGGCAGCTGGAAACTGGCGCAATCGCAGCAATGGTCCGCCGACTACCGCACCGCCATCGGCGAGCGCCGCGAGTTGACCCTGGCCGACGGTTCTCACATCACCCTCAATACCGGCACGGCCATCGACGTCCTGTTCGACACCCAGCAGCGGCTCATCCAGGTGCGTGAAGGGGAAATCCTGGTCCAGACCGCACCGGATGCTTCGCCACAGGCCCGCCCCTTCCTGGTCAGTACCCGCGAGGGTCGGATGCAGGCCTTGGGCACGCGGTTCACCGTTCGCGAACTGCAATCACGCACCCATCTGGCGGTACTCGAAGGCGCTGTGCGGATTGAATTGGCCGATGCGCGCCAGGCCGCGCCGATCATCGTCAACGCCGGGCAGCGCACTGACTTCTCGTCCCAGGCCTTTGGCCGGCTGACCCCGACAGATCGCAACGTCGGCGCCTGGACCCAAGGCATGCTGATGGCCGACAAGATGCGCCTGGCGGATTTCGTCGCCGAGTTGGCGCGCTATCGCCGAGGCTTCGTGCGCTGTGACCCGGCCATCGCCGAGCTGCGTGTTTCCGGTGCGTTTCCTATCAGCGACACCCAACGCACGCTCAACATGCTGGTCCAGACCTACCCGGTTCTCGTCACCGGCCACTTGAGCGGTTACTGGCTGACGCTCACCCCAGCCTGACCCCACAGAAAATAGTTGCTGCGCAGGTGATACTTTTTTTGATCTCGACTGGCAAAGAAAGGAATAACCATTTCATCTCGTCCATAGGGTCATCCATCCATGCTCGTTGCACGGCCCCTGCGTCCGGATCGTCCGTCCAAGCCCGTCATTCGCAGTGTGCTGTTGAGCCTTGCCTTGAACACGCTCATCGGATCGTTCGCCTTGGCCGCCGTGCCTGTGCAACTGGAAGCCATCGCCCCCCGAACCTATGACATAGCCCCCGGGCCGCTCGGCGCCGCCCTGTCGAGCTTTGCGCTGGCCGCCGGCATTGCCTTGTCGTTCCAGCCGTCGATCACCGAAGGCCTGGTCAGCCCGGGACTTTCCGGCACCTACACCGCAGCGCAAGCACTCACGCGCCTGCTGGCCGACAGCGGCGTGGAGATGGTTGCGCGTGACGATGGCAGTTACACCCTGGTGCTGCGCCAGGTGTCCTTGCCGGCGATCAGCGTCGATGCCGCCGGCAGACGCAATACCGGCCTGCCGCCCACCGACGCCAGCGATCAGGTCGCCCGCGGCGCACGCCTCGGCCTGCTGGGCAACGCCGATGTGATGGATGCGCCGTTCAGCGTCAGCAGCTACACCTCGACGATGATCAACGATCAACAGGCGGTCACCGTGGGCGATTTGCTGGAGCGCAATGCTTCGGTGCGCGCCACTGGCCAGGCGGGCGGCATCGTCGACTCGTTCTTCATCCGCGGTTTTCCGCTGGGGGAAGGCAATCTCGGTGAGTTGGCGTTCGACGGTGTGTATGGCGTGGCGTCCAACTACCGGGTGTTCACCGATTACGCCGAGCGCATCGAACTGGTCAAGGGCCCCGCCGCCCTGCTGTATGGCATGTCACCCAACAGCGCCGTGGGCGGTGTGATCAACGTGGTCCCCAAGCGCGCCCTCGACGAGGACCTGACCCGATTCACCAGCCGCTACGCCACGGATTCGCAACTGGGCGGCCACCTCGACGTCAGCCGGCGTTTTGGTGAAGAGCGCCGGTTCGGAATCAGGTTCAACGGCAGCCTGCAGCAGGGCGACACGGCCATCGACAAGCAGTCCCGAGAGGTCGGTACCGGCGCCATCTCCCTGGATTACCAAGGGGATCGCCTGCGCACGAGCCTGGACCTGATCAATCAAAAGGAAGCGTTCGACGCCGCATCGCGGCCCTTCAGGATCGCCCCCGGCGTGCAGATTCCATCGGCCGCCAACGGCCGGACCAGTGTCAGCCAGGATTGGGGCCGCTCCCAAGCCCGGGACAAGTCGGCGTTGCTGAGTGGCGAATATGACCTCAGCGACCAACTGACGCTGTTTGCCCACGCCGGTGGCGGAAAGTCCGAGGTCGAGCGCATGTCCGACCAGACCCCAACCATCATCAACGCGTCCGGCGACACGTCATCAGATCCCGGCTATTACCAATTCAAGGTCCGGCGCTACACCGTCGACGCCGGCGCGCGCCTGGGCTTCGACACCGGGCCGGTCAGCCACCGCGCGGTGCTGCAAGTCAGCCGTTATCGCGACGAGTTGTCCCGGGGCATTATTTCCGGCCCCGTCATCCTCTCGAACATCTATCACCCGATCGACCGGCCCCGGCCCAACCTCGCCGAACCCAACACACCGAAAGTCTCCGAGAGCCAATTGTCAGGCGTCGCCCTCGCCGACACCCTGTCGGTGCTCGATGAGCGCCTGCAAGTCACCCTCGGGCTGCGCAGGCAGAACGTCCAGTCGGAAAACTTCAACACCACCGTTGCCATCCCGTCCTACGACAAAAGCAAAACCACGCCGCTGTTCGGTATCGTTGCCAAGCCCTGGGAGCATGTCGCGCTGTACTACAACTACATCGAAGGCCTGAGCAAGGGCGACATTGCGCCGTCCGCTGCAACCAACGCGGATGAGGTTTTCTCACCCTACATCTCCCGCCAGCAGGAGATCGGAATCAAGCTCGACTACGACCGTTTCATGGCCACGCTGGCGCTGTTCCAGATCAAGAAGCCCAGCGGTGAATTGTCGAACAGGGTGTTTTCGGTCCAGGCCCAGCAACGCAATCGTGGCGTGGAACTGAACCTGTCCGGCGAGGTGGCCCGAGGCACGCGCCTGCTCGGTGGCGTGACGCTGCTCGATGGGGAGCTGACCCGCACCGGCGTGGCCGCCAACCGCGGCAACACACCGGTGGGCGTCCCCAAGGTCCAGGCCAACCTCTGGGCCGAGTGGGACACCCCGGGCATTGAAGGGCTGACGCTGACCAGCGGCGCGATCTACACCGCCAGCCAGTACGTCGACCAGGCCAACACCCAGGCACTGGATGCCTGGACCCGCTTCGATGTCGGCGCCCGCTATGCCACGCGCATCGCCGAGCGGCCCACGACTTTTCGCGCCACGGTACAGAACGTGTTTGACCGCGCCTACTGGTCAGGGGTCGCCTCCTATGGTGCGTTTTCCCAAGGCGCACCGCGCACGCTGCTGTTGTCCGCCACCGTTGATTTCTGAAACCCGCGGGCCGGGCTGGCGGTTTGCGCCGTTGTCCCGGTCGGCTTCTGTAAAGGCCTGAACCATGGTTACCGTTTTGCGTCATCACACGCTCGCCACCCTGCTGTTCGCCGGGTGGCTCGGCTTGTCGTTGCTTTCCCTGGCGCCACGCAACGCTGTCGCCGCCGAGGCGGATCCAGCCCTGGGCAGCGTGACCGACCTGCTCGGGCGCCAGGTCAAGGTCCACCTTCCGGTCCGGCGGGTGATCCTCGGCGAAGGCCGCCAGTTGTACCTGGTCGCGGCGCTGGACACACAAAACCCCATCGAACGCATCGTCGGTTGGCGCAAGGACCTGATCCAGTCCGATCCGGACACCTACAGCGCCTACCTGCGCGCATTTCCCGCCATCGCCAGGATTCCGACCTTCGGCGGGTTCGAGGACGGCACCTTTGACATCGAGCAGGCGATCTCCCAGCGTCCGGATGTGATCATCCTCAATATCGAAGCCCAGCACGCCACCGAGGATGCGCGCTACATCGAGAAGCTCGACGCCTTGGGCATCCCGGTGGTCTACGTCGACTTTCGCAACAACCCGATGCAGAACACCGAGCCGACCATGCGCCTGTTCGGCCAACTGTTCGGCAAACAAGCCCGTGCCGAGGCCTTCATCGAGTTTCGCAACCAACAGATTCGGCGGGTCACCGACGTCATTGAAGCGCACCACCCCGCCCGGCCAAAGGTCTTCATCGAGCGCATCGGCGGTTACACCGATGATTGCTGCCTGAGTTTTGGCAACGAGAACTTCGGCCTGTTCGTCGAAATGGCCGGGGGCGACAATATCGCCAAAGGCATCATCCCCACCACGTTCGGCCAGTTGAATGCCGAGCAAGTGCTGGTCGCCAACCCGGCGCAGGTGGTGGTCACCAGTGCCAACTGGGAAGCCTTTGCCCCCGGTGGCCATTGGGTCGGCGTCGGCCCGGGCGCAGACATGGCCCAAGCCAGGAAAAAACTGGCGTGGTACACCCAACGACCGGCCTATGCCGGCATCAAGGCCCAGGACGACCAGGCTTTCCATGCCATTTGGCACCAGTTCTACAACAGCCCCTATCAGTTCGTGGCCATCCAGCAATTGGCCAAATGGTTTCACCCGTCGTTGTTTGCCGACCTGGATCCGGATGCCGCGTTCCGCCAACTGCATGAGCAGTTCTTGCCGGTCCCTTATGAGCCGGGCTACGCCGTCAGCCTGCGCCCGGCAGAGGTCACGCCATGAGCTCGCTGAACGAAGCCCTGGTGGTTCAACGCGACACCTACCGGCGCCTGGTGCTGCGCAAGCGCCTCATCCTCGGTGGGCTCGCGCTGCTGCTGATCTGCAGCGTCCTGCTGGATCTGGCCCTCGGGCCGGCGCGCTACAGCCTCGACGAAGTGCTCGGTGCACTGTTTTCGCCAGCCAACGCATCGCCTCAGGTGCGTGTGGTGATGTGGGACATCCGTTTGCCCGTGGCGCTGATGGCCGTTGCGGTCGGCGCCGCGTTGTCGCTGGCCGGCGCGCAGATGCAGACGATCCTCAACAACCCGCTGGCCAGCCCGTTCACCCTGGGCATTTCCGCCGCCGCCAGTTTCGGTGCAGCCATGGGACTGGCGTTTGGCGTGGCGTTGTTCCCGCTGGCGGCACAGTACATGGTGCCGGTGAACGCGTTCATCATGGCCATGTTGTCGGCCTTGCTGATCCACTTCCTGAGCCTGCGCCGCGGTGTCAGCGCCGAGACCATCGTCCTGCTCGGCATCGCCCTGGTGTTCACCTTCAACGCGCTGTTGGCACTGGTGCAATTCTTCGCCACCGAACAAGCCGTGGCCGCCGTGGTGTTCTGGACAATGGGCAGCCTGACCAAAGCCACCTGGCCCAAGCTCGGGGTGATCTGCCTGGTGATCCTGGTCACCCTGCCGATTTTCGCCCGGCGCGCCTGGGCTTTGACCGCGCTGCGCCTGGGGGATGACAAGGCCGCGAGTTTCGGCATCAACGTGCGCAGCCTACGCTTTCAGACGCTGATCATGGTCAGCCTGCTCGCCTCATTCCCGGTGGCCTTTGTCGGCACCATCGGCTTCATCGGGCTGGTCGGCCCGCACATCGCGCGAATGCTGATCGGTGAAGACCAGCGGTTCTTCCTGCCAGCGTCTTTGTTGACCGGCGCATTGATTCTGTCCGCCAGTTCGGTGATCAGCAAAACCCTGATCCCCGGCGCCATTTTCCCCATCGGCGTGGTCACGTCGCTGATCGGCGTGCCCTTCTTCATTTCCTTGATTCTCGGCGGGAAGAAAAACTCATGGTGACGATCCAGCTGGAGAACCTCGGTGCCCGCTACGGCCAGCGCACGATCATTCACGGTGTGACCACGGCAGCCTTTGTCGGCGGCCAGGTGGTGGCGGTGGTCGGCCCCAACGCAGCGGGCAAATCCACCTTGTTCAAACGCATGGCCGGATTGATCGAAGGCCCCGGACAGGTCCTCTTGCAGGGTTCGAAAAAGGGGCCGCAAGGCATTAGCTACATGCCTCAGGGCTTGAACGCCAGCGCCCGGTTGACGGTGTACGAATCGGTCCTGCTGGCGCGCAAACAACTCACGCCGGGCTGGGCCGTCCATGATGATGAGCTGAAGCTGGTGGACGACATTCTCGCCGCGCTGGGCATCACCGAATTGTCGTTCCGCAACCTCGGTGAACTCAGTGGCGGGCAGCAACAACTGGTGTCGATCGCCCAGACCTTGGTGCGCGAACCGGAAATCCTGCTGATGGATGAACCGACCAGCGCCCTGGACATGCACCGGCAGGTCCAGGTGCTGGGCTTCATGCGGGCCCTGGCGCGCAAGCGCCAAGTCATTGTGTTCATCGCCATCCATGACCTGAACCAGGCGCTGCGCTTTGCCGACCAGGTACTGGTGATTGCCGACGGTACCGCCCAGGGCAGCGGCCCGAGCGCGGAGGTGATTACCGAGTCGATGCTTCGCCAGGTCTACAAGGTCGAGGCGCGGATCGAACGATGCAGCCGCGGACAGCACCACATCCTGATCGACGATATCGTTTGAGCGCAGACCCGTGGTCAGAGCTTGCTCGCGCTGCTGTAGGAGCTGGCGAAGCCTGCGATCTTTTGGTTTTGATCTTTCGCTTGCGACTCAATTGTCTGGGACAAGATCGCAGCCTCGTTGCACTCGACAGCTCCTACACAGCTCCTACAACGGCCGAGCGGGAGCAATCTCTGGCTTTCGACAGATAACCGTAAGCATCCAGTAAGGGAAAACGCTCAACGATAGGCGCGCACTTCATCCTATTCCGTTGGAGCCCCCCAATGCATTTGCTGCGCTTAGCCGTTTCGACAATCCCGAGTGTGTTCCTGCTCGCCGTGGCCACTTCAGCGCTGGCCGCACAGGCGACCGAGTCTGATAAGGCCGAACCGTCTTCGTCCTGGGGACTGGGGGTCGGCGCAATCAGCAGCCAGCAGCCCTATACCGGCATCGATCGTGACAACAAGGCGATACCGCTGATCTACTTCGAGAACGAATACCTGCGGGTGTTCGGTCCAAACGCCGAGGTCAAGCTGTCCCAACTCGAGATCGGCGACACCCAGCAAATCGATTTCAGCCTCATGGGCCAGTACGACTTCAGTGGCTACGACGCTGACGACGCGCGGGTCTTCGATGGCATGAGCGACCGCAAAAGTGGCTTCTGGGCGGGGGCCAAAGTGGAGTGGCACACCGGTCTGGTGGACGTGCGCGCCGAGTGGCTCTCGGACCTGTCGGGCAACAGCAAGGGGCAGCGCTTCAACGTGGGCCTGGAGCGAACCTGGCGGCTCGACGACCACATCACCCTCACGCCCCATGTGACGGCGATGTGGCAGGACAAAAAATACGTCGATTATTATTTTGGCGTGCGCGACAGTGAGGCCCGCATCGATCGTGCGGCCTATGATGGCAAGTCCGCCCTCAATACCGAATTTGGCGTCCGGGGAAACTACATGTTCGATAAACACCACTCTCTGTTCCTCGATATCAAAGCGACGAGCCTCGCCAGTGAGATCAAGGACAGCCCACTGGTAGACAGCTCTACCGAAAACAGCGCGCTGTTCGGCTACCTGTACCGTTTCTGATGAGCCGCATTCTGCTGGTCGAGGACCACGAACGATTGGCGCACCTGGTCTGCACGGGCCTGGCGAATGCAGGGATCGCCGTCGATGTGATCAACCGCATGGATGGCGCGTGGGCGGCCATCCAGCGTGTGCCCTACCAGGCGCTGATCCTCGATCGCGGTTTGCCGGACGGCGACGGGCTCGTCTTGTTGAAGCGTCTGCGCAGCGCCGGGCTTGGCATCCCTTGCCTGGTGCTCACGGCGCGGGATGCCCTGCATGATCGGGTACAGGGGCTCGATGCCGGCGCGGATGACTATCTGCCCAAGCCGTTCGCCATGGATGAAATGGTCGCGCGCGTGCGAGCGTTGCTGCGACGCCCCGTGGACTGTCGCCCACTGGCGCCCAGCCATGGCGACCTGAGCCTGCAACCCGACACCGGCAGCATGTGCTGTGCCAATGAAAGCATTGCCCTGGCACCGGCGGAAATGCAGATCATGTTGCTGCTGTTGCGCAAACCTGGGGAGGTCGTCCGCCGTCAGACGATAGAGGCAGCAGGCTGGGGCTTGAGCGAGGCGGTCACGCCGAACGCCCTGGACGTGGCCCTTCACCGTATCCGCCGCAAGCTGCTTGCCATCGGCTCCCGCCAACGCATTGTCAACTTGCGAGGTCTTGGTTATGCGCTGCGCCAGGTCGACGTGGCTGAGTAGCCTCAGATTCAAGGTGCTGCTGGCTTATATTGCCGGCGTGGCGCTGAGCATCCTGCTGATCGTGTTGACGGCGCTGGCCCTGGTCACCTCCCAGAGCGACATCCTGCTGGTCATGAACATGACCGAGCGCACCCAGGAGCTGGCGGAAAAACTCCAGTTCGATCCTGCTGGACGCCCGGTCGGATTCGATCGCAGCGAGGCCGATCGAATCTGGACCTATGAAAGCATGCAGCAAGACATCGGATACCGCGTGCTGGACGCCTCGGCAAACGTGGTCCTGGCGTCTACCGAAGCAAACTTCTGGCCGGCAAGCACCGCGCTGCATCCTTCAGATCACGAACCGTTCAAGTTCGAGCGCCAGGGCATCCTGATGTATGGCGCCACCGCGCCGGTCGAACACGACGGCAAGACCTGGTTCCTGCAACTTGCCGTCAGCGAACGGCTGATGGACCTCTTCCACGGTGCATTCGCGTTGCCATTCATGGGTGCCGGTATCGTCCTGTTCAGCCTGGTGCTGCTCTTCGTCTTTGCCGCCTGTGCCTATATCACCCTGGGCTATACGCTCAAACCCTTGCGCGAGGTGTCCGAGTCGGCCGCGGCGATCTCGCCTCGCTCCCTGCATTCACGCTTGCAGGTCAGCAGCGTACCGTCCGAAGTCGTGCCACTGGTGGACAGTTTCAATCGGGTCCTCCAGCGCCTGGAAAATGGCTACCGGATCCAGCAGGAATTTCTCGCGACCGCGGCGCACGAGCTCAAGACACCGCTGGCGCTGATACGCGCGCAAATCGAATTGATGGAGGACTGCCACGATCGCAACGCGCTGCTCAACGACGTGGCCCACATGACCCGTCAAGTCCAGCAACTGCTGCTCCTGACCGAAGCCAGTGAGGCCCAGAACTACCTGTTTGCCGAAGTCGAACTGACCGATGTCGCGAGGGAAGCCAGCGACTATCTGCAGCGCATGGCCGAAGCCGCCGAGGTACGCCTGGTGCTGGCGCAGGCGCCTATCTCTACTGACCCATGGCAGGCGGATCGCAGCGCCCTCTTCACCTTGTTGAAGAACCTGCTGGAAAACGCCATCCAACACGCCCCTCGAGGCACCGAGGTTCGAGTGGACATCGGCGCGGATCACCTGAGCGTACGAGACTGGGGCCCCGGGGTGGATCGGGAGCAACTGCCGCACCTGTTCGTTCGCTTCTGGCGCGGGGCCCATCGCCGCGACCATGGCGCCGGCCTGGGCTTGACGATCTGTCAGGAAATCGCCCAGGCCCATGGCTGGACGCTCTCTGCCAAGCGAGCGGAGCCAGGCTTGTTGCTGCAGCTGTCTCGACGGGGATGACTGGATTCAGATGCCGGGCGTTCTCAATTCCCCTGTGGGAGCACGCTTGCTCGCGATAGCAGTGGTCCAGCAGGCATCGATGTTGGATGTGCCGCCGTCATCGCGAGCAAGCTCGCTCCCACATGGGTGATACCCGGCCTCAGGCAACCCCACCGTCAGGTACCGGTAGCGTGCCGGGCTGTGGAGCGCGGCTGGGCATGAAAGTCTCGGGCATCGCCAGCAACAGACAAAATGCCAACGCAGCAATCGCTGCCAGGGTCAGGAACGCCGCGCTGTAGCCAGCCCCTTGCACCACAAAGCCGGCCAGGCTGTTACTCAACGCCGCGCCGAACCCGAACACCGTCGACAGCACCCCGAGGCTGACGTTGAAACGCCCGGTGCCCTGGGTCAGGTCCTTGACCACCAAGGGGAACAGCGCGCCAAACAGCCCGGCACCGATCCCATCGAGCAGCTGCACCGCCACCAACCAATAGGGGTCGTCCGAGAGCACGTACAACACACCTCGAATGGGCAGGATCAGGAAGCCGGCCAGCAACAACGGCTTGCGTCCCCAGGCATCGGCCTTGACGCCGACCAGCCACGCCATGGGTACCATGACCAATTGCGCCGCGACGATACAGGCCGACGTCAGCGGCGTGGCCAGGTGTGCATTGGCCTGGGCGAGTTTCTGGCTGACCAGCGGGAGCATCGCCGCGTTCGCCAGGTGAAACAGCCCGCAGCAGATGGCGAACAACAGCAGCGTGCGGTTATCCAGCAACACGCGCAGCGCCGAGGGCGTCGGGCCCTGCACCGACTGGCCGGCCTCCAGGCCCCGGGCCACGTCATGGTCGATGGCCTCGGCGGACACGCAACTGACCGCCACGATGCTGGCCAATGCCATCGCGGCCATCAGGTAGAACACCGCAATGGGACCGAACAGCCAGGCGAACCCACCCGCCAGCAGCGCTGCACAGGCATTGCCCGCGTGGTTGAATGTCTCGTTGCGCCCAGTGCGCCGCGTAAAGGCCTTGGCGCCAGTAATGCCCAGGGAGATGGCGGCAATAGCCGGCGCAAAGACCGAGGCCGCCACAGCGCCAAGCGCCTGGGTCAGCGCCACCAGGCCGAACGAAGACGTGAACGGTAGCACCAGGCAACCCAGCGTCACCATCAAGGCGGCCACAGCCACCACGGCACGTTTGCTGCGCACCCGGTCGATCAGCGCTCCGGCGGGCGCCTGGGCAACGAGCCCGACCATCGCCGCCACTGTCATCACCACGCCAATGCTGGCCGGGTCCCAGCGATGCACCGCCAGCAGGTAGATCGCCAGGTAAGGACCCAGCCCATCGCGTACATCCGCGAGGAAAAAATTCAGGCCATCCAGGGAAAGGTTGTTACGTCGGTCTCGGTTGCGATCCATAGCGGCCTCGACGGGCATTGCCCCAAAGAAAATTGACGCCATGATGTCGCAAAGCATCGAACCGGGCCACTGAGAAGACCGTCGCCAGAGATTGCTCCCGCTGGGTCGCGCCTGTAGGAGCTGTCGAGCGAAGCGAGGCTGCGATCTTTCCAGAAGCACTTGAATCTCAAGCGAAAGATCAAAAGATCGCAGGCTTCGCCAGCTCCTACAGAGCCGAGCGGGAGCAATCTCTGGCCACAGGTCCATCGTTGTTTCTTAGGTGAACCGCATGCCCTACCAAAGGGCGACATCATAGGTAAAGTAGACCCGGTTGCTGTCACGGCCACGGGAAAAGTCCGAGCGATAGACATAGTTACGCAGCTTCACCCCCAGCCCCTTGAACGTGCCCTGCTGCACCACATAAGCGATCTCTGCGTCTCGCTCCCACTCTTTGACCGTGGTGTTGGACTTGCCGTCGTTGCCGCTCAGGTAGCGGGTGGAAAATGTCAGGCCGGGCACACCGAGGCGAGCGAAGTCGTAGCCGTACCCGAGCATCCAGGTCTTCTCGTCTTCCTCGATGAACTTGCCGATCCCGACGTTGCTGAAGGAGTACACCGTGGCGCCGCTGACATAAGGCAGGCCCGCCTCGCCACTGAGGGTTTGATAGCCGGCGCTCAGCGTGTGGCCGACCACGGCGTAGGACAGTGATCCGCTGAGCATGTCGTTGTCGATCTTGCCGCCATAGGCCGAACCCGAATCGACGCTGTTGAAGTAGCGCAGGTCGCTGGTCAATACCCCAGCGCCCAACGGCAGATCATGCTGGATGCCGGCAAAATTCTGTCGATAGAAATTCTCCAGTTCACCATAGAAGTAGCTCAGACGGATGTTTTTACCCAACTTGTAGTCGGCACCGGCATAGCTGAAGTCACCGGACTTATCGCCGCCGTAGCCATCGGGCACGATGGGCATGCTGTCGCTCGAATCGCGCAGCTTGAAACGTTCCAGATGTCCGCCGGTGACGGTGAGGTTGTCGATGTCAGTGCTGCTGATCTGGGTGCCCTGGTAAGTCTGGGGCAACAGCCGCGCATCGTTGTAGACCAGCACCGGGGTCTTGGGCAGCAAGGTGCCGTACTTGAGCGTGGTCTTGGCCACTTTGGCCTTGGCGGTCATGCCCGCGCTGGCGAACTCGTCGGCGGCGCGACCGTCGTCATGCACCGGCAGCAGGCCGGTGCCGCTGCGACCACGCCCGGAATCGAGCTTGACCCCGAGCAGGCCCAGGGCATCGACCCCAAAGCCAATGGTGCCCGGCGTAAAGCCCGATTGGTAATCCAGCAGGAAGCCTTGGGCCCATTCGGTGCGCTCACTCTTGGCGGTCCTCGCCGCCCGTGCGCTCATACCGTGCTCATCGCGAAAATTTTCGTTGAAGTAAACGTTGCGCAATTGCAGCTTGAGCTTGCTGTCGTCGATGAAACCTTCGGCGCTGGCCGAGGCCAGGGGCAGCAGCCCAAGGATTGGAAACAAAGCCCCGCGGGTAAGCAAAGTGGTCATGTCGAGCTACTCGTTGTTGTTATTTGGCGTGCAAGCCAGCGCACACCCGCTTGCGAGGGCATGTCTGGCAGGGAAGCTAAAGTGTGTCGGGTGAATCAGGAAAACAGCGTCAGCGCCCCGGTCAGCAGGGCCAGCGCGGTAATCACCAGGGACGTGAGCACCGCCCATTTGACGGTGGCTTTCTGGAAGTCGCCCAGGTCGCGGTCGACCATGCCCACCAGCAACAAGGTCGAGGCCACCAGCGGGCTCATCAGGTGCACCGGCTGGCCGAGAATGGACGCCCGGGCAATTTCGACCGGATCAATGCCATAGGCCGCCGCGGCGTTGGCCAGGATCGGCACGACACCGAAGTAGTAGGCATCGTTGGACAATACGAAGGTCAACGGCATGCTGGTAATCGCCACTACCAGCGGGAACAGATGGCCCCAGGAAGGCGGAATCCAGTCGACCAGGGTTTGTGCCAACGCATCGACCATTTTCGTCCCGGAGAAAATCCCGGCGAAGATGCCCGCGGCAAACACCAGCAGGACCACGGTCATGGCGTTGCCCGAGTGGGCGAGAATGCGCTCCTTCTGAATATCCAGCTGCGGATAGTTGATCATCAGCGCCAGGACGAAACCAATCAGGAACAGGATCGCCGAATGCATGAGCCCCATCACCAGCGCGACCATCACCGCGACCACCAACAGCAGGTTGACGTAGGCCAGTTTCGGACGCTTGTGTGGCGTGTCCTCCATGATCGCGTTGATATAGCAGTTGCCGCCGCCGCTTTGCAGTTGGACGTTGCCGATGCGCTTGCGCTCGGCACGGCCCAACAGGAAAGCCGTGAACACCACCCATGCGGCCCCACCGATCATGGTCGGCAGCAACGGCACGAAGTACTCACCGGCATCCAGGCCCAGCGCTGCGATCGCCCGGGTCGCCGGGCCGCCCCAAGGGGTCATGCCACTCATGATGCTCAAGGAGAGCATGGAAACGGTCGCCAGGATCATCGGGTTCATGCCGATGCGCTTATACAGCGGAAGCATCGCGGCACAGGTGATCATGTACGTCGTCGTGCCGTCACCGTCCAGCGCCACCAACAGCGACAGCAGCGCCGTGCCCACGGCGATCTTCATCGGGTCGCCATTGACCCGCTTGAGGATCTTGCGGATCAGCGGGTCGAACAGACCGGCGTCGATCATCAGGCCGAAAAACAGGATCGCGAACAACAGCAGTGCCGCTGACGGCGCGACCATCTTCAGGCCATCCAGCATCATCTTGCCGGTGGTCCCGCCAAAGCCGCCGAGCACGGCAAAGACGATGGGCACCACCGTCAGGGCGACGATCGGCGACAGCCGTTTGGTCATTATCAGGAAGGTGAAGACCACCACCATGGCCAAGCCAAGTAAAGCGAGCATATGTCAGATCTCTTGTTGTTATTGAGTCGCTGATGCAATGACGAGGTCTGCCTGGCTATCCGGCCAGGCGCCGGGAAGCCGTGGCGTAGACGAAACCAGAGAAAAGTCGGCGGGCGGTGCGTACCACCGAGGCTCGAATGGTCTCACCCTTTTCGCCGGTGTAGGACAACACCACATCGATACCGCCGCTGGGGTGCTCGATGCGAACCTGCTGCAAACGTGGCTCGCTGCCGCCACCGATCAGGTTGGCCGCGACACTGCCGTTGGTCACGCAAGCCGTCGCCAGGCCGATAGAGCCGGTGATTGCCAAGGCGCGGTGACAGTTGTGCGGCATGAAGTAGCGCACCTGGAGGGTCCCGCCAGACTTGGCCGGCGACACCAGGACCGGCTTGGGGATCACCATGTCGCTGACGTCACCCAGGCCCATCGCCAGGCCGGCTTTGAGCCGCAAGGACTCCAGGCGCTGCATGAACGCCTTGTCGGCGTCCAATTCAGCGGGGCTTTCGTCACCGCGCTTGCCCAGTTGGCTGGCCTCGACGATCAGCATCGGCATCGCCATGTCGATGCACGTCACCGCAATGCCGTCGATCATGTCCAGGGGTTGCCCGGTCGGGAAGAGCTTTCCTGTCTTGCTGCCCGCGGCATCGAGGAAGGTCAGTTGCACCGGAGCGGCCGTGCCGGGCACGCCGTCGATGGCGGTGTCGCCTTCATAGCTAACCTTGCCTTCCGGGGTTTGCACCTCGGAATTCACGAAAGTCCCGGTATTGAGGTTGCGAATGCGCACCCGGGTCAGATCGCCGGTAGCCTTGACCAGCCCCTGCTCGATGGCGAACGGGCCGACGGCGCAGAGCATGTTGCCGCAGTTGGGCGCGGTGTCGACCCGACGCTGGGAAACCATGACTTGGACGAACAGATAATCGACGTCGGCTTCCGGGTGCAACGATGGACTGACGATTGCCACTTTGCTGGTCTGTGGGCTGCCGCCGCCGATGCCGTCGATTTCCAGTTCGTGGCCGGAACCCATCAGGTTGATCAGCAATTCGTCACGTTCGGCGATGGCGACCGGCAGATCCCAGGCGAGAAACACCGGGCCTTTTGACGTACCGCCGCGCATCAGCACACAAGGAATTCGCTTCATGAACATTAACTCTTGTTGATCAATCTGGATAATTGATGTTCTAGGCACAAGAGTGGCAGGGTTTAAAAAGTGTTTCCAATGCAAAGATCGGAGTGATTATTGCGTTTCACAAATGAATTAAATTACGATGATTGTGCGGCGCCGTGCCCCTTCTTGGTGAGATAAAACATGGAATATGAGCTCCAGGACATACGATCTTTCGTGAAAATCGCCGAACTCGGCAGCTTCCACGAAGCCGCCGACGCGCTGCATCTGTCGCAACCGGCCTTGAGTCGACGGATGAAAAAACTCGAGGAAGGCTTGGGAACCGCTTTGCTCGATCGCACCACCCGAAAGGTCAGCCTGACGAGTGTCGGCCGTGACTTCCTGCCCAAGGCGCGGCGCCTGCTGGATGATTTCGACGACTCGATTCTCAACATCCGCGAGCTGGCGGAGCGACAGATCGGCCGGGTGACCTTGGCGTGCATTCCCACGGCAGCGTTCTATTTCCTGCCTTCGGTGATTCGCCTCTATAACGAGCGCTACCCGAAAATCCGCATCCGCCTGCTCGACCTCAGCGCCAACGAAGGGCTCGAAGCGGTACTGCGCGGCGAAGCCGACTTCGGCATCAACATGATGAGCGGCCAGCACCCGGACATCGAGTTCGTACCCCTGGTCAACGAACCCTTTGTGCTGGCCTGCCGGCGCGATCATGAACTGGCTGAACGCAGTGCGGTTACCTGGTCGGAACTCAGTGATTATCGGCTGATCGGCGTCGGTCGCCTGAGCGGCAACCGCATGCTGCTGGATCACGCGCTGTCGGGCCTGAGCTGGCGCCCGCAATGGTTTTACGAAGTGCAGCACTTGTCGACGTCGCTGGGATTGGTCGAGGCCGGCCTCGGTGTGTCGGCGATGCCCAGCCTGGCTATGCCGGCCGGGGATCATCCAACGCTGGTCAGCGTGCCGCTGATCGAGCCGGTGGTAAACCGCTCGCTGGGCCTGGTCTACCGCCGGGGCGCATCGCTCTCCCCGGCTGCGGAGAAGTTTGTCTCGATCCTGCTTGAGCAGTGGCCGCAATGAAGCGAGAGCCTCCACACCGCCAACGCGGCGAAGCTGATCAAGGCGCCTAGCAAGCTGACCGCCATCCAGCCCCACAGCGCATAGACCTGGGTCGCGGCCACCGCGCCCAGTGCGCTGCCCACCGAGTAGAAGCACATATAAGCGCCGACCATGCGACTTTGCGCGTCGGGCCGTGCCGCGAAGATCAAGCTCTGGTTGGTGACATGCACGGCTTGCACCGCGAAGTCGAGCAACACCACGCCGCACACCAGTGCGATCAGGGAGGTCTCGGTAAACGCGATAGGCAGCCAGGAAAACGTCAGGAGCCCCAGCGACCAGCCCGTGACACGCTGCCCAAAACCTTGATCGGCCCAACGACCGGCCCTTCTGGCTGCCAGGGCCCCGGCGACGCCGGCCAGGCCAAACAGGCCGATGGCCGTGTGTGAAAGCGACAGCGGCGCGGCGCTCAACGGCAGCACCATGGCGGTCCATAACACCGAAAACGCGGCAAAGATCAGCAAGGCCAGCAGCCCCCTGATCCGTAGCACTGGCTCGCTCATGAACAGTTTGAACAGCGACCGGATGAGCGCCCGGTAAGGCTGCCGGTCAGGTGGCGACACGGCAGCAGGCACCACTGCCCAGAACACCGCCGCGATGGTCAGCATCAATCCCGCGGAAACGAAATAAACCCCGCGCCAGCCCGCCAGATCGGCAATCACTCCAGAGGTAAACCGGGCCAGGAGAATACCCAGGACAACGCCACTGGTGACGGTTCCCACGGCCTGTCCACGCTGGGAGGGCGAGGACAGCACGGCGGCATAGGCCACCAGCACCTGGACAACCACCGCCAGCAAGCCCATCACGATCATCGCACCCAACAAAGCCAACCAGTGCCGGGCTGCGCCGACGGCCGCCAGCACAAGCGCGGACAACACCAATTGCGCGAAAACCAGCCGTTTACGGTTGACCTTGTCCCCCAACGGGACGATGAACAGCAACCCCAGCGCGTACCCCACCTGAGTGGCCGTGACCACCACCCCGATCAATCCTGAAGCAACGCCCAGGCTTTCGGCCATTGAGGCGAGCAAGGGCTGGGCAAAGTAGACATTGGCGACGGCCAATGCACAGGTCACGGAAAACAGTAGTGTGAGCGCCGGCGAAAGCCCTGGGTAATGCTGTTCATTCAAAGAACCCGTTGCCCCCCTGCAGGAGCTGCCGAAGGCTGCGATCTTTTGATCTTTCCCTTGGGATTCATGTGCCTGGGGAAAGATCGCAGCCTCGCTTCGCTCGACAGCTCCTACGCGGGAGCACGTGCCCCCACCAGGGTGATTTCCCGAAGGCTGCTGGGTGAAACAGTCGGCATCTGCTGTCATGCACGCCTCCTTGGCGCTAAACTGGTTTCAATTAAAAACCTGACTGGATTGTCACCCGATCAGGTTTCAATTTGCAACCACAGACATCGACCGGACTTGCGATCCTTTTTCAGAAGGTCAATAAAATGGAAAACGCTTCACCGCAAAACAGCGAATGCCCGGTAGCCAGGACACTGGACGTGATTGGCGATCGCTGGTCGCTCATGATCATCCGCGACGCATTCGACGACATTCGCCGCTTCAGCGAATTTCAGAAGAGCCTGGGCGTGGCCAAGAACATTCTGGCTTCGCGACTCAAAGCGTTGGTCGAGGTCGGTGTGTTCGACGTTCGACCCGCGTCCGATGGAAGCGCCTACAAGGAGTACGTCCTGACGGACAAAGGCCGGGAAATCTTTCCGGTCGTGGTCAGCCTGCGACAGTGGGGCGAACGCTTCCTGTTCGAGCCGGGAGAAACGCGTTCCGTGCTGTTGGACAACACATCCGGGCAGGCCCTCATGCCGATGGAGGTACGTTCGGCGAGTGGCGAAATACTTGGACCGTTTGACTGCCACAAGTTGAGACTTGTTGCCGGCGAATCGTAAAGCGACAGCAGGATCGCCTCATGCCTGAACGCTTCCGACGTCATCACCTCGCGGCCTTTTGACTCAATCCGGTCAGGTTTTCCAGCAGTTCCAGCGCCTGGTCGAAATCGAAGCGCTCGGCATGCTGGACGACCCGACGCAACTGCTCGGCCAACCTGGGATCTGACGTCAGCCCCGGTAACGGGTGCAGGACAGTCAACGCTTGCGTGTCACTCTCGGCCAACAAGTCCCTGACTTGGGCCAACCGCGCCTGCAACTCTGCGTCTGAATGCGACACGGGCAGCGGCTCGCTGAATGGCTGCGGGTCCGCTAGCCCCGCCAGCCCTTCCAATACCTGATTCAGGCAATGCTCCACCGCCAACAACCCGGCAGCCACGACCTGCTCCTGGGCGCCGGCCAGGCAAGCCTGCTCCAGGGCGATGGCAGCATCCGCAACGGCCCTGGCACCGATGTTACCCGCAGTGCCACGCAGGGTATGGGCCAGTCGTGTTGCCGCCGAAGGATCTTCGCCGCCTCGTGCGGCCAAGAACTCGGTTCGGAAAGCACCTTGGCTGGAGCCGAACTTGCGCAGCAGGCGCAGGTAGAGTTCGACCTTGCCCATACAGGTGGCCAGGCCAGCCGCCAGATCAATACCGGCAAGTTCGACGGGCAGCCCCATGGGGACCACTTTGGAGAGCGGTGAGACTTCGGTCACATGGGCAGTACGACCAGGCCTGGGGTGAATCCACTTGGCCAGGGTGACGAACATGCCCTCGACGTTCAGCGGTTTGGAGATATGGTCGTTCATGCCGCAGGCCAAGGCCCGCTCGCGGTCGCCCGCCATGGCGTCGGCGGTCATGGCGATCACTGGCAGCCCAGCCCAACGCGACTGCTCGCGAATCCTGCGGGTTGCGGTATAACCATCCATGACCGGCATCTGACAGTCCATCAGTACGCCGTCGAAATCATCATCGCGCGCCAACAGGTCGAGTGCGTCTTCACCATGGATGGCCACGTACAGCTCGATGCCAGCGCTCTCCAGCAGTTCGCAGGCCAACTCGCGGTTCAGCTCATTATCCTCGACAAGCAGCAGCCGGGCGCCATGCAGGCTGGCCACGGCACTGGCACTCTGTCCAGATCGTTCGCCGGCCCGGGTATCGGCCTGGGGGGGCTTGCCGAGCACCGTGCCGATCGCCTCAAGCAGCGTGGACGGCGTCACCGGTTTGGTCAGCACCACCGGTAACTGGATACCGTGCCGGCTAGCCTCCTCACGTGCCTCTTCGCGCCCGAATGCGGTAACCATGATGACAGACGGTGTTTGCGCCAGATTGGCAGCGTGCATCTGACGCACCGTCTCCACGCCGTCCATGCCGGGCATGCGCCAGTCCATCAACACCAGGTCATAGGGCAGTGTCTTGCGTTCCGCCTCCACCAGCATCCCCAACGCCACGCGCCCACTCTGCGCCACGTCCACCTCCACACCAAAACTGCGCGCCATGCTGGAGAGAATCTCGCGCGCGCTGGCGTTATCGTCGACCACCAGCACGCGAATGCCGAGTAGCTCATCGGCAGTAAACATGCGCCGCGGCTGAGCGTCGCGCTGCACGCCGAGGCTCACCTCGAAATGGAAGATAGAGCCTTGACCGAGTTCGCTCTCCACCCAGATACGTCCGCCCATCAGCTCCACCAAGTGCTTGGAGATGGCCAGGCCCAGACCGGTGCCACCGTACTTGCGAGTGGTGGAACTATCGGCCTGGCTAAAGGGTTGGAACAGCCGACTGCACTGCTCGGGGCTCATGCCGATGCCGCTGTCGCGCACCCAGAAATGCAACTGTGCCTGCTCCTCGCCGGCACCCAGTCGCTCCACGCCAACCACAACCTCGCCCTGCTCCGTGAACTTTGCCGCATTGTTGCCCAGGTTGATCAACACCTGGCCCAGGCGCAACGGATCGCCGATCAACGCCGTCGGCAGCCCCGCCGGGGTGCTGAATAGCAGTTCCAGGCCTTTGTCCTCGACCTTCAGGCCAATCATGCTGACGAAGCCGTCGAGCACGTCTTCCAAGTGGAAAGGAATGTACTCGAGGTGCATCCTGCCGGCCTCGATCTTGGAGAAATCCAGGATGTCGTTGATGATCCCCAGCAGATTCTCTGCCGAGCGGTGTACCTTCTCGATGTAGTTGCGCTGCCGATGGTCCAGCTCGGTGCGCAGGGCCAGGTGGCTCATGCCAATGATGGCGTTCATCGGGGTGCGGATCTCGTGGCTCATGGTGGCCAGGAAGTCGCTCTTGGCCCGGGTCGCTTCCTCGGCGATCTCCCGCGCCAGGTGCACCTCAGCCTCGGCAGCCTTGCGATCGGTAATGTCGAAGTACCAGTTGGCGCGAATCACTCGCTCGCGCTGCTCCAATGTCACCGCCGAAACCAGCACATCGAAGCGCTCCCCCTCACTCCGCTGGAAAGTAGCCTCGAAGTTAATCACCGCACCCTGCTCCGCCGCCTCGACGAAGCGCTGGTGTGCCTGATGATCGACCCAGAAGCGCTTCGGATCGATCCCTTCGAGTTGAACGATATCGACGCCGAACAGGTGTTCAAACTGCGGGTTGCAGTAGGTCGGACGGCCTTCAATGTCCCTGATCAGCATGGCTACCGGGCTGCTGTCGAGTACCGCACGCAATTGTGCTTCGCTGACCTTGAGCGCTGCCTGCAACTGGCGACGCTCGCTGACGTCGCGCACCGAGGCGCACACGCATACCCCCCGGCCTTCCAGGCTCGGCAGGCGCGACAGGCCGATCTCCACCGAAAACAGACTGCCGTCCTTGCGCACACCCTGCAGGTCGTCCAGGCCGGCGCCCATCTGCCGAGTATCACCATGTGCCATGAAGCCATTGCGCAGCTCGACGTGGCGACCGCGACTCGCGACCGGCACCAGACGCTCGATAGCCTCGCCCACCAACTCGCCGGCGCTGTAGCCGAACAACCGATCCAATTGCTGGTTGGTCCGCAGGATGCGTCCGTCAGCGCCCACCACCAGCATGCCGTCCGGTGCTGCCTCGATGATCCCGCGGTACCAGGCCTCGGTGGCGCGCAGTGCCGATTGCTGGGCTTCGAGCTCCTGAGCCTGATGCTCCAACAGCAGCGTTTGCCCGGCCATTTCATCGGCTTGACGACGGGTCTCCTCCAGCAATGCCTGGACGGCCTGATTACGTTCCAGGATCGCCATCGCCGCTGCCAGGCGAGGGACGGCTTCCTGGAGCAGCAGTGACTGTTCATCATCCAAGGCTTTTAATCCGGCGAGTTCGAGCACGCCCAGCAGCCGCTCGCCACGCAGGATCGGTTGTAGCAACAGACAAGTGGCCGGAATCTCGCCGAGCTGCGAGTGCAGGCGCCAGTATTGTTCCGGCAGCGCCTGCATCTGGCGGGCTTGGCGATCGACCGCGCATTGGCCCAACTGGCCATCGCCGAACATGACCTGCACCTGCGGTGGTCGCTCGGAGTCAGTGGCATAGCCGCCCATCAGCACCAGTCTGGTGGCGTCCGGGTGGACGCTATAGAGAACGCCCTGGCAAATACCGAGCTGGTTCGCCATATGCTGCAGGAACACCTGCGCCAGTTCGCCAGGCGCCCCTGCCTGCTGCAGGTCGATCTGCAACTGGGCGATTTGCGCCTTGACAGACCGCTGGCGCTCCAATTGTTGAGACTCGATCTGCAGTTTGGCGATCGCCCGCGCCAAGTCGCCGGTCTCATTATCCAAGTCAGTATGCGGAATCGGTTGGTCGAGCTTTCCTGCAGCCAACTGATCCACGGCGACTCGTACTCGGTTGAGTGGGTTACGGATCGACTGGCTGACCAGCCAGAAAAGCAGTAGCGCCAGCGCCAAGCCGCCGAGCAGCAACGTATAGGTCAGCGTTGTACTGCGCTCGGCAAAGTCAGCGATGTCCTTGGAGGTGTCGCGGATCGAGGCCTCCTTGACCTCAGCGATTGCGTGCAACAGGGCATCGGCCTGCTGATCGAGGCGTTGGAACTCGCTGCTGTTGAGCAGCAACAATGCCTGGCCCTGGCGACCCAGATCAATCAATGCAAAGGCCCGCTCTGCCTCCCGCAGCAACTGTTGCAGCAGCACATCGAACTCGGCGAGGCGCGCCAGGTTTTCCGGGCGCCTCAGGGTTACCTTGGCCTCGGCCAGCGACCGGTGTAGTAGGGTTTGAGTGTCATGCAAGTGTTGCAGCGACTCGATGCGCACGTCCGCGCTGTCCGTACCCACTGCACGCTGCAGTGTCTGCACCAGGTGCGGCAGTTGCACTCGAGCTTCTTGCAGGTGCTCCATGCCCACCAATTCCTGGCTATAGAGATTCTGCATGTCTCGCTTCAGCGACTCTTGAGTACGCAGGCTTTGCACGCCAAGTACCAAGACCAATAGCAGTAGCGTGGCAAAGCCGAGGATCAGCTTATGGCGAAGCGCTAGACGCTCAAGCAGAGTGCGTAATTTGACCATGACATACCCCAATGACCACAATGAAGAAGCTGGCGAACGTTGCTGGTAGTGCTTCGTTCAAGGTTCCTGGGCGATACGCTCCAGGGCAGCCAACTGCTTAGCCATGTCCTGATCGCTGTCGGCGAAACGCTCGGCAATGGCCTGGAACTGTTCGACATGAGCCAGGAAGGCATCACAAATGTCTGGATCGAAATGCGAGCCTCGCCCCTGACGAATGATCTCGACGGCCTCCTCGTGGGGCATCCCTTCTTTGTAAACCCGTCGACTGATCAGGGCGTCATAGACATCCGCCACCGCCATCAGCCGGGCGCTGATGGGAATGTCGTCACCCGCCAACGCCTGCGGGTATCCACTGCCGTCCCATTTCTCCTGGTGGCTGTAGGCGATCTCCTTGGCCAGGCTGAGGAAGTCCACCGCAACACCCAGTTGGTCTTCGGCACGCTGGATAGCATCGCGTCCCAGCGTGGTATGGGTCTTCATGATCTCGAACTCCTCTGGGGTGAAGCGCCCCGGCTTGAGGAGGATATGATCAGGAATGCCGATCTTGCCGATGTCGTGCAATGGCGCCGACTTGAACAACAGGCGGATCGTTTCGTCGTTGAGAAAATGCCTGAAACGAGGATGGTCGCGCAGCCGCTCGGCCAGGACCTTCACGTAGTGCTGGGTCCGCCGGATATGGTTGCCGGTCTCGTTATCGCGAGTCTCTGCCAGTGAGGCCATGGCCTGGATGGTCACGTCCTGGATGGCCATGACCTCGCGGGTACGCCGCTGCACCTCTTTCTCCAGATAGTCGTTCTGATCACGCAGGAAGTCCGCCGCAGCCTTGAGCTTGAGCTGGGTATCCACTCGCGCCAGAACCAACGGTGGACTGATCGGCTTGGTGATGTAGTCGACCGCCCCCAGCTCCAAGCCATGGATCTCATCCTCGATCGCCGCCAGGGCGG
This sequence comes from Pseudomonas sp. CFII68, assembly GCF_000416195.1. Lineage (NCBI taxonomy): Bacteria > Pseudomonadati > Pseudomonadota > Gammaproteobacteria > Pseudomonadales > Pseudomonadaceae > Pseudomonas > Pseudomonas sp. CFII68. The sequence continues at coordinate 63,867 of NZ_ATLN01000017.1, read as the reverse complement.
TGAGGAAGATGATTGGAATGTCGCAGGTGCGCGGATCATGCTTGAGCTGGCCCGCCACCTCGTGACCAGACAGCCCAGGCATCATCACATCAAGCAGGATCAGGTCCGGTAGCGAGCCACCCTGCAGCACTCGCAGGGCCTTCTCACCGCTGTTCGCAGCCTTGACCCGGTAGCGATCCTTGAGCAGATCGGTCATCAACAGCAAATTATCAGGCGTGTCGTCGACCACCAGAATGGTGGCCTGGGGATAGTGACTCTGTTCGGCACTCATGGCTAGCGGCTCCCTTGCCAGAGATGTTGGCATCCCTAGGGGGACTTTTTTTGTCCCCTCAATGGAGGTGAGCTTAGCGGTACTTCTGCGAGGCTGCCGCCCCCTTCACCGGCTCAGCGCGCACCTCCCTGCCTTTTGCAAAGAACGTCTATCCCTTCAGTACCAACGACATGTCCGGGTACCTGGCGCACATGAAATCGACAAATGCGCGTACCTTCGGCGCAGCAAGACGCCTGGACGTGTGCAAGACCCAGAGTTCGGCTTCTTTCCCCGATACCGTGCCCCACTGGACCAACTCGCCACTGGCCAACTGGCTCCATGCGATGGACTGTGGAATCAGGGCAGCCCCACCTCCGGCGATGGCTGCATCGCGGATCATCAGGAACGAAGAGAACCGCAGCCTGGGGATCGGCTCCAGAATCAGGTGACCGCCGTCGAGTGTCCAACGGGTCGGCTCGAAACTGGACACCACAATGCCGGGAACTGACCGGATGGCGCCGGGTGCAGGCCGAGGTAGTCCAGGCGCGGCCACCACCACCAGCCGGTCCTTGGCGAAGCAACGGCCGACCAAGCTGCTGTCCGGGCTGGGGTTGATCCGGATGGCGACATCAAATTGTTCCTCGACGAGGTCGACCACGCGATCCTCCGCAATGACCTCGATCGTGACGTCAGGGTAAGCCGCACAAAACGCTGCGCCGATGCCGCCCATCGCAAGCTGCGAAAACAGGACCGGGGCAGCGACACGCAAGCGTCCGCGAGGCGTCGATACGCCCTCCTTCGCCGCCGCCATGGCTTCCGCCACCTCGGCCAACGGCCCTTCGGCCCTGCTCAGCAGCAGCTCTCCAGCCTCGGTGAGCTTCAGCCCACGTGCACTGCGCTCGATCAGCCTGACGCCCAATTGCTCCTCAAGGTCGGCAATGCGGCGCGACAAGGTTGCCTTGGATATTCCGCTCGCACGGCTTGCCTTGCCCAGCCCCTCATTCGTTGCCACGAGGGTGAAATCGACCAGCGCGTTCAGGTTCATACTGTTCCACTTTTGAAACGGAGTGCCTACATCCTGGCGTCTTCGTTTTGTTTCTGCAACGGAATATCGTTTGATCATCGCAACGGGCCGACAAGGCCGTAGCGGACTTTTCCGGCTACCCACCCTTTTGCAGGAGATTCAACATGAGCATTCTCGTTACCGGCGCCACGGGCACCATTGGTTCACTCATCATCCAGCGCCTCGCCGACGCAGGCGCCGACGTCAAAGCCCTCGTGCGCCAGCCTGGCAAGGGAACATTCCCGGCGGGCGTGACTGAAGTCGTTGCCGACCTCACCGATGTCCCTTCGCTGCGCGAGGCGCTGGTATCGGTGCGTACGCTGTTCCTGCTCAACGCCGTGACGCCCGACGAGGTGACACAAGCCCTCATCACCTTGAACCTCGCTCGCGAGGCTGGCATCGAGCGCATCGTCTACCTGTCGGTGATTCATGCCGACAAGTTCACCCACGTACCGCACTTCACCGGCAAGCATACGGTCGAGCGCATGATCGAAAGCCTCGACATGGCCGCAACCATCCTGCGTCCGGCTTACTTCATGCAAAACGAATTGATGGTCCAGCAGACAATTCAGAACTACTCGGTGTACCCGATGCCGATCGGCTCGAAGGGCGTCTCGATGATCGATGCCCGCGACATCGCCGACATCGCCGCTGCCGAGTTGCTGCGACGCGACAAGGCACCTTCGGCCCTGGACCGTGTAACCCTGGAGCTGGTCGGCCCACAAGCACTGACCGGTGCCGCCGCGGCGAAGATCTGGAGCTCCGCCCTGGGTCGCGAGATCGCCTACGGCGGTGACGATGTGGCCGCCTTCGAAGCACAATTGGCCGCGTACGGTCCCGCCTGGCTGGCTTATGACATGCGCCTGATGATGTCCGGTATCCAGACATTTGGCATGCAGGCTGCTGAAGGAACCGTGGAACGGCTGCAGGCGATCCTGGGGCGTCCGTTGCGCACCTACGAAGACTTCGTCCGCGAGGCTATCGCCGGGGTTTGAACCGCCGGGGCAGTACTGTCAGGTCATCCTCGTCCAGCGTTGGGCCTCGGTCAGCGGATGACCGACCTGGCGTGCAACGAGGAAGTCTTGCTCCAGCAACGGCTACTCGCTAAGCCAGCTGGCGAACCCCCAGAGACAAAATCAAACCACCACACAGTCGATCAATTGCTTTTTTCCTCCCTTGATAGGCGCAAGCAATCCTCGGCTGTGAAAGCGCAATGGCGACCATTCCATACCAGGCAATTGAAACCACCACCACAACTGCCAGCATCGACAAAAACGTGCCTGGCGACACGTGGGCGGGCGCCGCTGCTGAAAAAACAGCGGCATAGAAAGCCATGGACTTGGGGTTGCCAATGTTGGTGACCAGCCCCTGAATAAAGGACTGGCGGCAACTACCGGCGACGGCATCATTCAGCGGGCCAGGCGCATTCCTCCCCGCGTTGATCAGCAGTCGGAATCCGAACCACATCAGGTAGGCTGCGCCCAGAACCTTTACAACCAGCGCAGCCCAAGGGAGCGCAGCAAATACAACCCCGAGACCCGCAATCGCACAGGTGGACCAGAACAGGTTGACCAGCACGATTCCCGCCACCAAGGCCAACGCTTCAGAGCGCGTAGCAGCCACCGCCTTATGGACCACCGCGACGAAATTCGGTCCAGGAATCACGACACCAGCCAGGTAGACCAAAAAAACTGTCAAGACAGCGGAACCGTCGATCATGTGCGTCCCTCGCGAGATCTGTAGGCGGTGATCGTCACCAAAACAAGAGTTTTACACAACACCTACAGATCCGGGGCTTTTTACACACTCGGGGGATTGAAAGCGTTGGAGCCCTAAGCCTGCCGCACCGGGAAGTAGCGACTGGGGACTTCCCCCAGCAGCTGTTTGAAAACCGTTGTGAACGCACTTGAACTGCTATAACCCAACGCCATGGCGACCTCGGTGACCGGCTGACCTTTCCCCAGACGAACGATCGCTTCGAGCAGGCAGGCTTGCTGTCGCCATTGGAGATAACTGATTCCGGTGTGCAGTCGAAAATGGCGGGTAAACGTCCGGCGACTCATCCCCGCACGGCAGGCCATATCGTCGATACCAACCTCCAGCGAAGGCTGGGTCAGAAACTCGCGACAGACCATCGCAAGGCGTGGTTCTGCCGGCAACGGGGCATTGAGCGAAAGCGCAGGCATGCTGGCGATCTCATGGAGTAGCAGCCCCATCAAATGCCCATCACGTCCCTGGATGGCATATCGCGCGGGGACATCGATTGCTTTGACCAGCAATTGCCGCAACAACGGCGACACGTCCAATACCTGACACTGCCCCGGCAACCCCAGCCGCTGGGCCGCTTGTTTGCGGATATAGGTGTTGTGCAGGGTAACGGGGCCACGCATCTGCATGGAGTGGGCGAGTTGCGCCGGAACCCATATACCGCGTTGGGGCGGAACGACCCAGTTGCCGTCATCGGTAAACACGGTGATGACCCCGCTTGCGGCATAAGCGAACTGACCACGTGGATGGTGATGCATTGGGAACAGCGTTGCGTCTGCGTAGCCACGTTCGGTCACGACGGCATCGCGCGGTGTGTTCTGGTAGGTATGTAGGGTGGTTTCTCGCATGGCCCGATTCTAATGAATATTGGCCTGTGACTGAAAGCAGGCCAGGTCAATTGCTTGCATATTCTTCACGCACGAACACTTCCGTTCTGCGCTGGAGAAAGACTGACAATGCAAAAGAAGCATCTATTACTCGCCATTCTGGTGACGGCCGTCTGGGGGTTGAATTTCCCCGTGACAAAACTCGGACTTGCCGGCATTGATCCGCTGCTGTTGACTGCGTTGCGTTTCGCGCTGGCCGCCTTGCCTTGGGTATTTTTCGTGGAGCGTCCACGCGTTGCCTTCCGATGGCTGGCCGCCTACGGGCTGATTTTTGGCGTGGCCATGTGGGCGTTGATCAACCAGGGAATTGCCATGGGGGTGCCACCCGGTACAGCGTCGCTGCTGATCCAGTGCAGTGCATTCTTCACTCTGGGCTGGGGTGTACTTTTCTTTGGCGAACGCCTGGGGCAGCCTCAACGGATTGGCAGCCTGCTGGCAGCCATAGGGTTGGGAGGGATCGTACTGTGCAGCCCTGGCGACTCGTCGAAGGCCGGTTTCGCACTCGTCATTGGCAGCGCAATGGCGTGGAGCATCGGCAACGTGATCATCAAAGTATCGAAGGTGCGTGAGGTCTTCGCTTTCGTGGTGTGGGCCAGCTTGTTTGCACCCATCCCGCTCTTGCTGTTGACGTGGCTGTTGCATGGCTCAGCGCCCTTCAACGCACTCCCTTCGCAGCTCAATGCAACGACGTTGCTTTCGCTCGCGTTCCAGGTCTACGCCGCGACGCATTTCAGTTACTGGGGATGGAACCTGCTATTGCGTGAATACCCACTGTCACGCGTAGCGCCGTTGTCACTGCTGATCCCGGTGTTTGGCATCTTCAGTTCAATGGCGATCCTCGGCCAATACCCAAGCCCCTCTGATTGGGGGCTGATCTTGCTGATTCTACTGGCGATTGCCTTGAGCTCAGGACAATTACAGGTGCTGCGTTGCGCCATCGTACGTGTTGATTGGACGAGGATGAAACGGCAGAAAGCAGGCGATTAATGCGGTCGGCCGCCTTGGGTTTTGGATTCAAGCCGTCGAGGCACTACCACTACTCCTCGGCAGGCCTCATATGAAAAATCGTATAAGGCAGGATCAGCGTATCGGCGACGATACTGAAAGGAAGATCAACGATTGCAAAAGGTGCCAGAGCACGCGCGTATACGTCGTTGTCGTTCGTCGAAGCCTTGATGATCTCGATATCGGTCGCCGCACCGCAGTAAGGATGGCGGCCGCAGAGCTGTCCCATGCCAAAGGTTTCGTTGGCCGTGGCGCATCCACCCAGCAACGCCATCGCCAAAGCCATTACTACGATCCGCATGACGCGCCCTCCCCCAGGAAAGGCCGGACTGTAGCATCAAAGCCGCCCCAACGGCTCGGCGCTCAAGGCAAGGCCCCAGCAGGGTCGCGAACCACTCGATGAACACCCCGAGCGCGGCTGCACCGATAGGAACGTTGTGGTGACTGTATTCAGACGGCCGTTTAGGGCATCGTTCGATCCGGACCTACCTGATACCGAGGTCACGACGCTTGAAAAGCGTCGATCTCACACCTTTCCCATCCGCTCTACCTCGCCCCCCACTTATTGGCAACAGTGAATCCTGCCTGCGCACGCCAGATATTTAACTTGACGCAAGAGATTACGATCATCATATTCATGAAAATATTATGAGCGTCATGTGCAAGCCTACGTCACGGCGCCGAGATCGCGAACCACAGTCTTGGCGTTTGGCAATCAACGTCTTTGCCCGCCAACCAAACACAGGAGAGGCTGTATGGAAGCCAGAACTTCATTGGCAATTGCCGCTACGCAACCGCACGCCTCCACCCAACCATTGACCGGCAAAGTCGTGGCGCTGCTTGCAGGCCTGGCGGCGATCAGCATGCTGTCTACCAACATCATTCTCCCGGCGTTTGCGGATATCGGCGAAGACCTGGGCGTGACCGCGCGCGAGCTCGGCCTGACGCTGTCCAGCTTCTTCATCACATTCGCCTTGGGCCAGTTGGTGGTCGGGCCACTGGCCGACCGCTACGGGCGGCAGAAACTGGTGCTCGGCGGCCTCTCAGTGTTCGTGGTCGGCACCGTCATCGCCGGCCTTGCCACCACCCTTGATGTGCTGATCGCCGGACGCGTCGTCCAGGCGTTGGGCGTGTGCGCAGCCTCGGTGCTGTCGCGTGCCATCGCACGGGATCTGTTTGAAGGCGAGACGCTCGCCCGGGCCCTGTCGCTGACGATGATCGCCACCGCCGCGGCGCCGGGTTTTTCGCCGCTGGCCGGCAGCGTCCTGTCCGTCACACTCGGCTGGCGTGCCATCTTCATCCTGGTGGGGCTGGCCGCCGTGGTACTGGCCTTTTTCTACGTGCGCGACCTCGGAGAAACCCATCCCGCCGATCGCCGGGCGCCGCACTCGGCCAAGAGCGTGGTGCTCGCCTATGGCAGATTGGCGCTGGATAAGCGCTTCATCCTCCCAGCCCTTTCAATGAGCCTGCTGATGAGCGGCCTGTTCGCCTCCTTCGCGGCGGCGCCCGCCATCCTGATGCAAGGTATCGGCCTGACCTCGTTGCAGACCGGCCTGTATTTTGCCGCGACGGTATTCGTCGTGTTCGCAGCCGGCATGGCGGCCCCGCGCCTGGCGCATCGTTATGGCGCGCGGATCATCACGCTCGCGGGCATTGCCTGCGCCATGATCGGCGGCGGCCTGCTTCTGGTGGGTCCAGCCGCACCTGGTCTTGGGTGGTATGCCCTCTCGATGATCACCTTCCTGTGGGGCATGGGCCTGGCCAATCCGCTCGGCACGGCAATCACCATGGGCCCTTTCGGCAAAGAAGCCGGGATGGCCTCCGCGCTGCTGGGGTTTCTCTCCATGGGTGCGGCTGCGCTGACCACCTGGCTGGCCTCCGTCTTGAGCTTCGCGCCGGTCACGACGCTGGGTGGGATTCAGACGACGGCCTGCCTGGTGGCGCTGGTGTTGTTTCTCTTGCGGGGGTAGAAGAATGAATCGTCCTAAACCCTGGACGTCGCAATGAACCGTGTGATGACCGCCACCACCTCGGCGCCCCGTTCAAGATAGGGCACATGCCCGCAGTCCTCGATGAACTCGCCGCGTGCATCGGGGAGTTGCTGGAGCAGGTTATCCAGGGTCGCCGGCAGGAACACCACAGGCCGAACCCCAGCAGACCACCATTTCAATGGCATGACAGTTATCCCTTCTGAAATTGAATGGGCCGCAGGACAGAACTTATAAATACCCAGCTGCGCTATCTCGCAGTTGTGCGCGCACGAGCTTCTTGTTAAAAGCACGCGCGGTTACATACGCGCAGGGATAGCTCTTCGCCTCGTCGACATTCAAAAGTGAATGAAAGATTAATATTCCCTCAGCAGTTGACAGCCCCAGGGCTCGCTGATAATTTCGCCGCACTGCCCATTATTCCCGCAGTGCTTAGCCAAGACTGGGATGTCTAAAAATGTACTATCACCTTTCTGCTATCAGTTCCTCCCACAGCTATCCCGACAGCTGTTCCCGGGCCATTCTGGCCATCTTCAAAAGCAATACCTGGCGTCGCTAATCTAGCGAAGACCGGAGCCTGTCTGCTGCCTGCCAGCAACGTCCTGATCTTTCCCCTCTGAAATCGAAGGCGCTCGCGCCTTGTGCCCTGCGCAACCATTGGCTGCAATCCATTGCAAGCTTTTTAGTGCGTGCGACATGAACAGCGTCCGCCCCGTCTATTCAGAATATCCGTCAACACGTATTTAAAGTGCCTGCGCGCTTTATATTCCCGTGGTGCTCTCTTAATCGAGCGCCTGAATCGTTACACCTTGAATATGGTATTAACCGTGAATAAAAATCTAATTGGCGTGAATGTTCTTCGCCGCGAAGAACGTCGACCTACGGATGCACTTCGCATATATGAAAATGCACTGGAACAACTGGGTCGTGAGTCTGTTTTCATTCTTGAATCACTGTCCGGCCCAAGCCGTGATCGCCGGGCGACGATCGTCGGGCTCGAACCGCTTTTCGAAGTGTGTATCAATGAGGGCCAGGCCCAACTGCGAGGCTGCGCCGCCCTGTGTGAACATTTGTCCGCCAGCCTGCGGCAAGCGGGCATGCAGGTCGACCAGGAACACAAGATCCATCTGCCCGACAGCGAGGCGGCGTGGAACCTTCTCCGGGCTATCCAGGCAACGTTCCAGCCTGCGTCCAATGCCCCTTCCAGCCTGGCCTTCTTCGGCTATTTCGCCTACGACTGCGTTCGCCTGATCGAGCGACTTCCCGATCTGGCCAAACAGACCTACGACTACCCGCTCATTGCCCTGTCGGTCTATCAGACCCTGGTTTATTTCCACAGCAATGGCATCGTCGAAACCCTGATCAACAACCACGATCTCTGGTCGCCCCGTACGTTGGAGGACTACCCCTTCCTGAGCACACCCCCGGCAGCCGAGGCGCTGGCTCCGCTACCCTACCCCGAGGCCTTCGAGGAAGAGCGCACGGTGACCCCGGAGCAATTCGTCGAGCGTGTCGAAGTGGCGATGGAGCACATCCGCGCCGGCGACGTCTACCAGATCCAGCTCGGCCATGAGATTCGCATCCGCTCGCAGGTTTCGCCGTTCGATGTGTACCAGAACCTGCGCCTGCGCAACCCTTCCCCCTACATGTACCTGGCCCACGTAGGCGGCATCGACCTGATCGGCGCCAGCCCCGAGCTGTTCGTCAGGATCAAGGACGACTTGATCGAGATGCGCCCGATCGCCGGCACCGTGGGCAAGAAGCCTGGCGTCGATCCGACTCAGTTGGTCCTGGAGCTGACCCGCTCCGAGAAGGAGCGCGCCGAACACCTGATGCTCATCGACCTGTGTCGCAACGATATCGGTCGCGTGTGCCAAGCCGGCTCCCTGGAGGTCGATGAGTTCATGCTGGTGGAAGAGTACTCGCACCTCTACCACATGGTGTCGAACGTTCGCGGCTTGCTGCGCCCGGGCCTGGATGCCTACGACGTGATCAAGGCCTCGTTCCCCGCGGGCACCATGTCCGGCGCACCCAAGGTCAGCGCGATGGAGCTGATCGAGGGGATGGAAAGCAACCGCCGGGGCATTTATGCCGGGGCCCTTGGCCTGGTCGGTTTCGATGGCAGCGTCAACACCGCATTGTGCATTCGCTCGACGGTCTTCGACGAGGGCACGTACCACTTGCGTGCATCCGCCGGAGTGGTAGCCGATTCGGTGCCAGCGCTTGAGTGGAAAGAGACGCTGTACAAGATGGGTTCCGTCTATCGGGCAGTGACCGGCCAGGAGATCGCACTGTGAAAGTATTCTTGATCGACGCCTATGACAGCTTCGTCTTCATCATCAGCCAGTACCTGGAACAACTGGGGCTGGAAACCCACGTCGAGCGTCACGACGTACCGGATCTCATCCAGCGCATTGAAGCGTTCTCGCCGGATTTCTGCGTGCTGGGCCCTGGGCCTGGGCATCCGGCGGATGTGGGCTACATCGAAGTGATCAAGCACTTTCAGGGGCGCCTGCCGCTGTTGGGTGTGTGCCTGGGTCACCAGGCCATCGGCCTGGCCTTCGGTGCCCAGGTTTGCCGGGCCCCACACGTGATGCACGGCAAGGTGAGCACGATCGAGAACGACGGCAGGGGCGTCTATGACCACACCCAGGCACATGCGATTCGGGCGACCCGTTACCACTCGTTGATGATCAGCGAGCAGCCGTTACCCGACTGCCTGGAGATCACGTCCAGATCCACGGACGACGGCTATGTCATGGGCGTACGCCATCGCCACCTGCCGGTGGAGGGCGTGCAGTTCCACCCTGAAAGCATCCTCACCGAAAACGGCCTGGACCTGTTCCGCAGTTTCATCCGGTGTCACGTGCACAAGTGATCCACCCGGAAGGGGCATGCGCCCCTTCTTTCCCCGTGCTGCGACTGCTTCATTCCTGCTACAACTAGAGCGATCCGTTTATGGACAAACACCACTCCCCCGCCTGCGTCAGCCACATCCCTACCTGTTCCGAACGCACGATCGACTTCCACCTGCTCAATGCCAGACGCAAGCTGGATTCGGTAAGCCGCCAGCAGGCCGTCGGTGCTGCGGTGGCCTGTGGGCTGGTCATGCCGACCGTTATCTCGCCGACTTACCGGTGCCAGAAATGAGCACAAAAGTGGTTTCTACGACAGTCCATCCTCAGGGATAACCTGATGGCATATTCAAGTCAGCAATGGCAAGCTCCCGACCTGCCGCGCAGGCCCGTGTACAGCCGCGCAGCACGTTCATTCCCGAAGCCTGCAGCCCTTGACCTCGGGTATCCTTCACCTGTTATTCAACTGAAACAAGGATGTCGGCATGAAAATCTCTCTTGGTCTCGTCGCCCTGGCCGGGTGTCTGTCCACCTTTACTGTTTCGGCCGCTGGCCCGAGCCATAGCGACTTGTTCAAGGCCCTGGCGCAGTGCCAGGCCAATGCGCAGCAGGTGGGCGAGTTCAACGACCTGGTTGACGCCGAGCAACTGACGCTCTCCAAGGATGAAGCGCACAGCCCGTGGGGCGGTGGCGCCTGGCAAGCCACCCCGGCGTTGACGGTGCACGGCGTGTCGTCGACCACTCTGGTGATGACCGACCGCTTCAGCTTCTTTCTCCAGGCCAAAAGCAGCAGCCCGAAGGCCGATGCAGAAAAGCTCGCCAGCACCCTGAAATTGAAAAAGACCCTGGATACCGACGGCTACGTTGACTATCAGCGCAGCCTCGGTAACGGCGCTAGCCTGCGAGTGGTCTCCACGGAAGACAAGGACAGCGATCTCTACGTGGGTTGCAGCTATGAGCAGGATGCTTCCTGAGATCCGGTGATACCCTCTCCCCCGGAAATACAGAAAGGCAGAATCATCAATGCCCGGACATTGGACCGCTCGGGTGTTTTACATCGCGTTTTTTTTGCCTGACCGAACCTGGACTGGCAAGGCGGCTTGGTTCAGACACTCCGGACGTACGCAGCAACCGGCTGATTTCCTGCGCGCTGACCGCCTTGCTGAAAAAATGCCCCTGAATTTCATCGCAGCCGTTTTCACGCAGGAAGGTTTGCTGCTCCTCGGTTTCGACACCTTCGGCAATGACCTTGAGGTTCAGCTTGTGCCCCAACGAAATCACGGCGGTGGCGATGGCTTTGTCGTTCTCGTTGTTGGGTAGATCACGCACGAAAGACTGGTCGATCTTGAGCCTCGCGATCGGGAAGCTTTTCAATGCGGCGAGGCTGGAATAGCCGGTGCCGAAGTCGTCGATCGAAAGGCTGATCCCCATGGCTTGCAGGGCCTTCATTTTGCTGATGGCTTGCTGAAGGTCTTGCATGATCAGGCTTTCGGTCAGCTCCAGCTCAAAGTACATCGGGTCCAGCCCGGTTTCCTGCAAGGCATGCATGATCCGGTCGATCAGGTCCCTTTCGATGAACTGGCGAGCCGAGATGTTCACCGACATGGTGATCGGCGGCCAGCCGGCATCCTGCCACGCCTTGTTCTGTCTGCAGGCGGTATGAATCACCCAGTCGCCGATGGGCACGATCAGCCCGGTCTCTTCGGCCTGGGGAATGAATTTGATGGGAGAGACCATGCCGAGTTCGGGATGCTGCCAGCGAATCAATGCCTCCACGCCGATGATCTGACCTGACCGTAAATCCACTTGTGGCTGGTACAACAGCAGGAACTCGTCATTGTTGAGTGCGCTTCGCAGCCCGTCTTGCATGGCGAGCTTGCCCTGGACCTTGTTATTCATCTCGCTCGTATAGAACTGGAAGCTGTTGCGCCCCAGCTCCTTGGCCCGGTACATGGCGGCGTCCGCATTGCTGAGCAACGTGTCGGTGTCGGTGCCATCGGTAGGGTACGTGGCCAACCCCATGCTGCAGGTGACGTGGAGCGTATGGCCGCTGAGTTGAATCGGCCGCAGGATGGCTTCCTGGATTTTGTGCAGGACGGGCGTCACGCCGTCCAGGTCCGAGGGCTGGTCGAACAGGATGATCACAAACTCGTCGCCGCCCAGTCGCACCACGGTGTCGGTACGCCGTACACACCCCAGCATGCGCTGGGCGACGGTTTTCAGCAGTTCGTCCCCGGCACTGTGCCCAAGGCTGTCATTCACCAGTTTGAATTTGTCCAGGTCGAGAAACACCACTGTCACCAGCCGGTTGTAGCGCTGGGCATAGAGCATCGCCTGCTTGAGGCGGTCTTCAAGCAGCGTACGATTCGGCAGCCCGGTCAGGGCGTCATGGTCGCCCATAAAGCGAATGCGCTTTTCGGTCTGTTGGCGTTCTATCGCAATGCCGGCGAGCGGTGTGGCCATGTCGATCAGTTTCGTCTCGGCCGCGCTGGGGCTGCGCACGGTGTTGGCATACAAGGCAAACGTACCCAAGACCTTTCGCTCATGGGACAGGATCGGTGTCGACCAGCAGGCGCGAAACCCATAGGGCGCAACGAGTGAACGGTACGCTTCCCATAGCGGATCCAGCTCGATGTCCGTGACGATGACCGGCTCTCGTCGATACGCCGAGGTACCACATGAACCGACGTTCGGACCGATCTCAATTCCGTCGATGAGCTGGCAATAGGCTTTCGGCAAACTGGGTGCAGCACCGTGCAGCAGATGCTTGCCCTCCTCATCCAGCAGCAGGATGGAGACCTTCATGCCCTCCAGTTGGGACTCGACCAGGTGCGCCAGGCTATCGAGCACTTCTGCAAGCTCGGTGCTCCTGGCGATCAGTTCCAGGACATGACCTTGTCCGGCACGGACGATGGCTTCTTGCTCCAATCGGTTGTTTTGCACGGCGAGCCGTTCTGTGGCGATACTTAATTGAACCGTTCTTTTCTCCAGCTGAAGCCGGTCTTCGAGAAATTGGTTCACCGCGCGCGCCATGTTGCCGATCTCGTCCTTCCCATGGTCGGCCATCATCAAATGCGTTTTGTCCGTGTGTTCCTGACGCAATTGCCGGCTTATTTCATTCAGGCGCACGAGCACATGACGGCCCATGAACACCCGGGTCACGAACCAGGCGAACACCAGGCTGGCGCCCAACATGATCAGCACCCATTGCTGGCTGCGATTCGAGGCCTCGACCAGGCGCTGCACGGCTTCGCGATAGTCTTCGGTGTAGGCGTTCGATTGCGTACGGGCCACCGAAACCAGGACCTCGGCCTCGTTCTTGAGTTGCTCATTGAAGCGCTGCAAGACGTTGTGTTGATTGATGAGCGTCTGGCGCAAGGAGAAGAGATCCGACGTCTGCACATCAACATCGGATAACGTGTCAGCGGTACGTGGCAGGCGCTCATATCGGGCCCGCAGCCGTTGCACGGCCTCACTGTCAACCGCCTGCGGCAGATCGAAAAGCAGCACCGCCAGCTCCAGGCTGGCCCGGGTCTGGGTCGCCGTCAATCGGGCGGTGCGATCCTCCAGGGCCTGCGCGAAGGTGACCTCGGTTTGCAGCAGGCTTTCTCGCAGCTGCGCAACGATGTTGGCGGTATTGCGGAACATCTGACTCGACTGATGCATGTCGAGTATCGCCACGCCACTGTTCGCGGCAGTCAGTTGCTGCACCCGTTGATCGAGGGCTTCAAGCTGTTCGACGGTTGCCGCATAGCTTGAACGCAGGATGTCCGGGGAACGGGTTGTCAGAAGCTGGTCAGTCTGGCGCTCGATCAACAAGGTGCGCTGCACCATGTCTTGCCCATTTTGCATGCGGACCAGTCGTTCATCCGTCAGCTGGCGAGTGGCGCTATTAGAGGTGCGCAACGCGTAGACCGCCGTGGCGGCGCCTGCCAGGATCAGCAGCGCCAACGTCAGGAACGCCAGAGTGAATTGTGCGCGCAGCGATTGTGGCAATAGCTGGCGTCCAAACCGGGAAGTCATATCCAACGTCAGGGATTCCATTGGTGGCGATAGATGTCTCGATAGCCATTGTCAGGATCGTACTGGAATTTTTTCCCGCCATCGAAGGCGATATTGTCGGCATTGACCAAGTGAATCGGCGCGACGAAGCCGCTCACTGGCTGACCTGCAAACAGCCGGTTCAATTCATCCATCACTTGCCAGCCATGCTGGTTGAGCGGCTCGGCCACAGTAACGGTCTGGTAGGTTTTTGCCTGTATGCGCAAGAAAGCCGAAGCGCTGCCGTCACCGGCAGACAGCAGGTTGATGCCGTCACTGGGTATGGCGGCGCTGGTCAGCGAGGCAATCGAGTAGTCGAAATAGATGTCGTTGATGGCCAGCGTGTGGGTCCAGCGTTTGCCATAGCGCTGAAGCAGCTCCTTGGTGATCGCCGGCATCTTCTCGCCACTTTCGGAAATCGCCACATCGCGCACCTCCAGCAACGTACATTCTCGACAGCCCCGAATGACGTCCTCCATGACCTTGGCTTTCGCCATGGCAATGCTGTACTTGGAGTCAGTCAGGATGACCACGCCGGCGCGTCCGCTTGACTGTGCCACTGCCGCCATGGCCGTGAGGCGCGCCACTTCAAGCGGGTCGGTCGTGACGTTCATCGCCACCGGTGTGCCATCAATCGGCCCCGGGCGTGCCCCAGCGTGCCAGCCAACCACCGGTACCTCCTTGTTGGCGAAGAGCAGCAGCTGCGCCTTGTTCTCAAGGGCATCGGAGCCACACAGGATAAGGCCGTCGGGCTTCGCTGCCAGGGCATCGGAAAAGGCCTTTGCGCGCCCGGCCGATGAGCCGGCGCCATCGTATATCTTCAGCGTCCAGCCCAACGCGCTGGCGGCCTCCCGGGCGCCCTGCGCGACACCGACAATGCCGCCGTTACGCAAATCTTCTGCGACAAGCGCGATGCTCTTGCCCCGCTGGGCTTGCGGGCCGGATACAGGGCCGCTCCAACGAACGGCACCGAGGGTGGCCTTGGAAACGATTTCCTGCGCTTGCATCACCGTGACCGTGGTGTTTTCGAGCCCCGCTGCGGTTGACAGGTCCTGGCTGTATGCAGAAGTTGCCATGAAAAGACAGGAAACCGTTATTGAAGCCATCCGGAGTAACGAGGATCTTGGAAACCCGGACCCAATCGAACAGGTTCGATCACCGCATGTGATGCCGTGTCTGGGGCCGGTGGCGCGATCAAAGTCAGGCATGACGTCCCTTTTTGCCAAGAATGCAGTGTTCCGAAAGGATAGTCGGTTCTGCTGCCATCAGGTTCTTTGTGGGTAAAGGGAATTTCCAGCGGGAGCGAGCCCGTTCCCACAGGTTTCGTTTCTTAACTGAGCGGCATTTTCCTTTATCCCACCCTTTTCCTTTTTAACGCCTGAATATCGGTGCCTGCAGGCTATCCCGAACGGCTCCTCAAAGCGTCCATTTCAGCCCGCATGACGCCAACTTATTGGCACAAAAAGCGATCAAATAAAAATAAATTAATACAGTGACAATTTCCCGACGCACGGTACCCATGTGCCATTGCTGGGGGTTCAAATCGAAGCTCATCATCCGCAGGCAACCCCCGCAAAACGTTCAGGCCGCCGACCTGGACTACAGGAAGTAATCAATCGCATCACTCAATGGAGCGACACCGAGATGATGACTGTCTATTTTGTTGTGATGACGATCTGCAGTGGCTTCGAAGGCTGTGTCGATGAACGACAACCAGGGCCAACCTTTGCTTCCAAGGCAATGTGCATGGAGACGGCCAGAGTCATGGCGCCGCGCAAAGGGGTGAAGTTCAAGTGTCGCAAAGAACGTACGTTGGTGGTCGAGACACCGCCAGCAGAAAATTACGGCAAAATTGTCTCCACCAAGACCGCAGGCCAGCCTTAGCAATATGTTTTTTTCGCCGGACGGGTCAGGCAGTGGAAGGTGCCGAGGCTTATCCTCAGAGCATTGGCAGAGGCCTCAGCCAGGTAAAGACGCATCAAGCATGTTCTTACGTGATACCTGCTAGCAGAAACCCTGATTGGTTTGGAGGACAACGTTGGTCTTATCTTGTTTCTAAAACATCACCACGGTGAATACCGCCTGCAAAAGCGCATTCGATGTTTAGAAAGATAAGACCAATGCCATCAACCCCAACCAGACGCGAGTGCCCTCATGATTAAAATGCTAGCTGCCGTACGCCGCAAACCCGGCATGACGCATGCTGAGTTCTTGAACTATATAGAACACCAGCATGGAGAAATCGCCCGGGCTAAACCTTTAGGCGTCAAACGATACGTGCAAAATCATGTCATCGACTCAGCTTTCGGCGTTGACTCTGATAACGCCTACACACAAACATTTCACCGGGACTCCGTCACGGAATTATTTTTTGATGACATGTCAGGTTTGATTCACACCTTCAGCGATCCCTATACCCAACAAACTGTTGGGCCTGATGCAAAAAACTTCGCCGACCTGTCAAAACAGGCCGCTCAGCTGATGGATGAAGTCGAGATTTCCAATGCCGGTGCCGCCCCCTCCAAATGGAAGGCGATCGTCTTCCTGAAGAAGAACCCAACCGTGCAACTGGAGGCCTTTTTCACCGCCTGGGATTCAGCTCACGACACGGTTGCCAATCAATACCCGGACTTCCAAAAGGTGCTACGTCGGCACACTCGCTCCAGATACCTTCCCGAGGGTGACCGAGTAACGTCCTATTTCGGGCCAGACATCGCGGTATACGAAGGCACTTCCAGCCTGTGGTTTGAAAATGAAGCCGATCTTTCTGTTTTTCGTCAGTATCAGCGAGCACTGTTCCAGCAGCTGTCTGACGAAGGAGTCGTGCTGGCGTCGGAATCTTTTTTCGTATACGTCAAGGAGGTCGTCATTTTCGATCTGGGCCAGTAAACATTTAATGAGTTAATTAACTGCATCAAGTCCACTGCCCCTCTTCGAACTGGATGCTGAAGTGATTCAAGGGCATCCAGCCGAAGGGACTGAATCACTCAGATAGGTTCAGCCAACGTAGCAGTGGACTCTCGCATGATCTGGGCATGCTCATCCTTGTCACCCGCACTTTTTTCTATCTCGCACAGCCGTGCAGAGTTCTCGACCACCAGTTGGCAACGCTCCCAACGCCGCGCTTCGAACCGGCTCAGGGCAGCCTGTAGATCGTTATCGGCGAACAGTTCCTCAGCAAGCACGATGGCACTCTCGATACCAATCCCGGCCCCGGAAGCCAGATGGGGCGTGGTGGCATGCACCGTGTCCCCGATCATCACGACGCGGCCCTTATGCCAAGGCAACGGCACCAACAAATTGGCCAGCGGACGGTAGTCGATATTGGCACCCGGTTCGAACAGTTGCGGCACAAGCGCTTGCAGGATCGGGGCGGGGAACTCACCCAGCAGACGCGCCATTTCGCCTGGCCAACTGGCCGGATCGATCCACTCGGAAAACTCGCGGTTTTCCATGAGGAACATGTACATATGCGTTTCAGAAATCGGATTGACGCCGACCTTGGTGCGCCCCAGCCAATGACTGGGCCGTACGATTTCCTGCGGACGCTTCAACACCGCGCGCCAGACACTCTGGTGAATGGGTTTTGGCGAGGGCGCCTCCGGGAAAAACTCCTTTCGCATCCGCGAATGCACACCGTCGGCGGCGATGACCAGGTCGTAGCGCCCGGAGGTGCCGTCAGTGAAAGACACTTCAACGCCATCGGCATGCTCGATGAGGCTGTCAAACGTTATGCCCAGGCGCACGTGGGTGCCCACTTCCCGCGTTTTGTCGGCAAAAATGCGAGCCAGCACCGGGCGCAGGATGCCGCCGCCGCAGGGAATCGGTTTGTCGCTGACCGGCGGTCGAAGCGCCAACTGCACGATCAGTTCGCCAACCGGTGAAAACACATCGAAATTGGTCGACAGATACCCTTCTGCGGCCACCCGTTCAAGAATCCCCACCGTATCAAGCGCTCGCAACGTCGGCCCACTGAGCGTAATACCGGCCCCCAGGGGACACCACAGAGGATCTATCTCGACCAGGTCCACTTCGACGCCCTCGCGGGCGAGCTGGATAGCCGCGGTCATACCGGAGAATCCGCCTCCGATCACCAGGACCTTTTTGACTGCTGCGATCATCACGCTCTCCTAATTATTCTTATTTCAATCGGGCTGACATTGCATGGCGCACCGACGGGCTCTGCAGCGCGATCGACTCAATGCCGCAGACTCATGAGGTTCCGACCGAAATGCCGGATCAACGACGAGACTATCGAATTGGCTATCAGCGCTGAAATCGCTTTCCACAATCCGAGGTATCGCTACAGGAGATGGGTTGCTGAACACCCGCAGTCCCCCTGTGGGAGCGAGCCTGCTCGCGATCGAGGAGAGTCAGTTGGCGGTGATGTTGGATGTGCCGACGCCTTCGCGAGCAAGCACGCTCCCACAGGCTTTTGTGTTGTTTCCAGGTGCGGTGAACACCCACAAACCCATGTGGAAGCGAGCTTGCTCGCGATAGCGGTTCACACGCTTTCCAGGCCATCCCAGCAGAGGTATTTCACCTCAAGGAACTCGTCGATCCCCAGGTGAGATCCCTCTCGCCCCAGACCGCTCTGCTTCACGCCGCCGAAAGGGGCGACTTCATTTGAAATCAAGCCGCAGTTGATACCCACCATGCCCGACTCGATGCGAGCCGCATTGCGCCAGATCCGGGCCGCGTCACGGCTGTACAGATACGCCGCCAAGCCAAACTCGCTGTCATTGGCCATGGCAATGGCTTCGTCATCACTGTCGAAGCGCACCAGTGGCATGACCGGGCCGAAGATCTCTTCGCGAGCGACCCGCATTTCATGAGTCACATCAGCCAACAAGGTGGGCTGGAAGAAACACCCACCCAGCGCATGAGGCTTGCCGCCGGACAGCAGTCGAGCACCTTGCGCCAGCGCATCATCAACAAGGGCCTGGGATTTTCGTACCGCTGCGTCATCGATCAACGGCCCGACCTGTACACCCGGCTCCAGGCCATTGCCCACCGTCAAGCGTGCCATGCGCTCGAGGATGCGCTCGGCCAGTGCGTCATAGATCCCTGCCTGCACCAGCACCCGGTTCGCGCCGATGCAGGACTGCCCGCCATTGCGAAACTTGGCCAACATCACCCCGTCGGCTGCCGCATCAAGATCAGCATCGTCGAAGACAATGAACGGCGCGTTGCCGCCCAGCTCCATGGAGCATTTCTTGACCGTCTGCGCCGCTTGCGCCAACAGCAACCGGCCCACTTCCGTGGACCCGGTGAAGGTGAGTTTGCGCACCAACGGGTTGGCCGTGAGTTCACCGGCAATGTCGCGGGTGTCACTCCCCGTGATCACACTGAACACACCAGCCGGCACACCCGCGCGCTGCGCAAGTTCAGCGAGGGCCAGGGCGGTCATGGGCGTCTGGCTGGCCGGTTTCACGACCATCGTGCAGCCCGCCGCCAGCGCCGGAGCGGCCTTGCGCGTGATCATGGCCGCGGGGAAATTCCACGGTGTGATCGCAGCGCAAACGCCGATGGGTTCGCGCAGTACCACAATGCGCTGCGTGTCCTTAACGCCGGGAATCAAATCACCACGCACCCGCGTGGCTTCTTCGGAAAACCAGCGCACAAACGACGCAGCGTAATCGACCTCGCCCCGCGCCTCCTCCAGCGGCTTGCCCTCCTCCAGGGTAATCAGCGTGGCGATATCCTCACGATGTTCCACCATCAACTCATACCAACGGCGCAACACCTCGCCCCGGCGTTTAGCCGTCAAGCGTCGCCATGGGCCAAAGGCCGCATGCGCTGCATCGATGGCGTGCCGGACTTCAGTTTCGCGGCAGCGTGGCAACTCGGCCAGCACCGCTTGATCCACCGGATTACGCAGCGTGTACCGACCGTGCGGCGTCTCGTTCAACCACTCGCCGGCGATGTAGGCACCGGTGCGCCACAGCGTCGGATCCTTAAGTAAATGCTTCACTTTGCAATCCTCTTAATCAGCAAGGGTGACGCCCGATCATGAACGCGCTATCCGGGTCCGACGTCACCGGCAGGCCCGCCGCAACCAGCCCTTGGCGCAAAGACTTCATGAGGCGATCCGGCACGCGCATCGCCGGGGCACGCAGCGGGCCGCCGTTGAAGCCGGCGAGCCAGTCCTGGTACTTCCACATCGTGCGATTGAGCACCCCGGTGCCGCCGGCATAGCTTTGCGCGGCGGCGCCATTGGCACTGCGTGCCGGGTTGACCTTCCAATACAGCTCCATCGCTTCTTCGAAGCGACCCGTGCGGGCCAGTTCGAAGGCTTTCGGGTAGTAGTCGCTCATCCAGGCGGTGTTGCTGGTGCCGGAAAACTGCAGTTTCATCAGGCTCATCAACGGGATTGCGTCAGCTTCGATCGGGCAACTGATCACCACCTGATCACGGAAGTGGTAGTACATCTCGCAAATGCCCGCTGGCAACGGAAACCCTTGCTCGGACTTGATGGCGGCGATATTCGGGCAATCGGCCAGAAGACGACGGACCAACTCCAACGACATACCCGCCGGATGCACGCGCTCAAAGCCCCAGAGCGGAATCGGGAAGAGCATGACAGCCAGGTCCGTGGCATCGCAGAACGACTTGGTGTAGTCGTAGATTTCCTGCTCGCTGATGGGCCAGAACTGCGGTGGATAGGAGAGCAGCACGATGTCGGCACCGGCATTCTCAGCGAGTTTCACCGCCTCAATGTTCTCGGCAAGCGTGCCAAAAGCCGCATGGAAGAACAGGATCAGGTCTTTCCCCGACTCACGCGCCCAGGCGGTGAATTGAGCGTTTTCCTGGGCAGAGATCGCCAGTTCACTGCACAGCAACGTGCTGCTGTAACCCAGTCCAACCGTATGCTCGATGTCGTGGCGTATGCCACGCTCATTGAGACGCTTCAGATCAGCACTGAAGCTTGGGATGGTGACAGCCGAGCAGCCCACCAGGTTTTCACGGGCCCAGGCGCGGGCATCAGCTTTCTTGTAAGTGGCCATGATGATTTTCCTTCGAACAGTGGAGGGGTTATTTCGAGACAGGGACAATGCTGGCAGGCAGCTCGATGCCGAGGCCTTGTTGCCTGGCGCGCTCGTACAACGCTTGTGCGATGACGACATCCTGCAGCGCCGAGCCAACCGATTTGTAGAGAACGATGTCGCTTTCTTTCTGGCGCGGATTGACGCGACCCGCGACCAGATCCGACAGCGCGACCAGTTTGTCGGCGACATAAACACCGGCACTGATCGCAGCAATGGCGTCGCCGGTATCGTGAAGTACCTCTTGCGGCATATCCGCGACGATGCAGACGGCTCGCTCCATCGTGACCGGGTCAACCTCCCGTTGCTCAGGCAAGGTGGAACCCAACGACACGACCGTCACGCCTGCGCAAAGCCATGCCCCTTGCAACACCGCAGACTCGTCACGACTGCGTGCGGCACAAATCACCACATCGCAGTCCTGCACGGCTTCTTGCGCAGTGTTCACCGCTTGGATATCCAGCCCCGGCCTGAAGCTTTCGGCAAACCGCTCACGGCTCGCGGGCGTTGGACTGAACACCCGGACACGGGCGACATCGCGCACGGCCTTGAGGCAGTCAAGCGCGCCACGCGCTTCAAACCCGGCACCAATCACGCCCACCCGCAGTGCTCGTTGAGGCGCCAGCAGATCAACCGCCAGCGCAGCGGTTGCAGCGGTGCGCAAGCCCGTCACCCGATTGCCGTCGATCAGGGCACTGAGCGCCATGGTTTGCTGGTCGAACAATGCAATCAGGTAGCTGGCGCAGCGCGCCCGCATGGACGCCGCGATCAACTTGCAGCCCATTTGGCCGCCAGCGGGAGGTACAGCAGTCAAACTGCGCAGCCAGATACCGTCGCCGCGGGCCATGGAGCGAGGCGGCACCATGGCATCCGTCGTGGGGCAGGCATACGCCTGCGCGAGCGCGGCAACGGCTGTGCTCCAGTCGGCGAGCGAGGCGACATCGGCGTCGCTGAGAAAAAGCGTCGGGGTAATGACTTGGGGCTCTTGGGCATGATGCATAGCGCTAACCTCGCAATCGGGTATCAATCATTGATTGACTGACACCCTACGAGGGGCGCCCCCCACCGGATACTGCTGGGGATCGAAAGCAGCTATCGCTCAAATCGATGGCATGGACAGATTGCAAATCAGCCGTCGCACTTCACGGGAAGCACGGGTCAAGGGGCGACGGGGCGACTCGACCAGCACGACAAAGCGCTCCAGCACGGGCTCGATAATGCGCGATGAAATCAGTCGTTGATCCAGCGAGCCCGGCAGCACAGAGGCAATCGCATAACCTCCGCCTGCCGCGACGACTTCGTACTGGAGCTGGACGGAGTCGGCTTCCACGGCAACGCACAACTCCACGCACTGTTCGGCGGCCAGATGATCGAGCCTGGCCCTTAACAGATGGGGACGCCCCGGGACTACCAGTGGCAATCCGGATAGCCGCTTTAACGCAATGTCTCGCTCGGCAAAGAGGGGATCGCTGGCTGGCCCTATCAAATGCAGCGCCAGCCTGGCCAGTAAATACGCCTCGCCGATACTGGCTTCGTTCTCGCGCAGGACCAGCGCCATATCCAGACGACCATCCTGCAACTGCTCTTCGAGTTGCGCACTCGCGCCCTCGATCAGGTGCAATCTCACACCCGGCATCTGTGCTTGTACCGCCGCGAAAAGCGTACCGGCAAACCGCCGGACCGCCGAAGGCAGCATCCCTACGACCACCTCCCCCACCGGTTTTCCACGCCGGGTACGAATGTCATCGGCCAGGCCTTCGGCGTCCGCGAGAAGACTCGATACGCAAGGTAGCAACTGCTCTCCAAACTCAGTCAGGAGCACCCCACGGCCGGTACGATGAAACAGCCGCTCGCCACATTGCGATTCGAGCTGAGCAATGTTTCGACTGACCATGGACTGCGGCATATCCAGTAAAACAGCCGCTTTACTGAGACTTCCAGCCGCCGCGACCCGCACAAACAATGTCCAGCGAGGATCGACAATCGTCAAAGCAGCGTCCGCAGTCACGCTCATTCCTCGAAAATCGCTACGGCACGGACGAAACCGGCCGAAGCGTGCCTGATCTTGTAGGGGAAACAGGACACCTGGAAACCATGGGCTGGCAGGCACTCCAGGTTGGCCAGTTTCTCCATTTGGCCGTAGCCGATGTCACGTCCGGCCTTGTGCCCTTCCCAGATGATCGAGGCGTCGCCCGTGGCGGCGAAGCGTTCGCGCGTGTACTTGAACGGCGCGTCCCAGCTCCAGGCATCGGTACCAACCACGCGCACGCCGCGCTCGAGCAGATACAACGTGGCTTCGCGACCGATGCCAACCCCGGCATCCAGATACCCTGGCTGGCCAAACAGCGCCCCGGCGCGGGTGTTGACCAGGACAATGTCCAACGGCTGGAGGACGTGTTCGATGCGCGTCAGCTCAGCCTGCACTTCGGCGGCGCTGACCACATGACCATCCGGCAAATGACGAAAGTCCAGCTTCACGCCCGGTTGCAGGCACCAGTCCAGCGGCAGTTCGTCGATGCCGAAAGCCGGCTTGCCACCGTCCGTGGTCGAGGCGTAGTGCCAAGGGGCGTCCATATGCGTACCGCTGTGCGTCGTGATCTGCAGGCGCTCAGCCGCCCAGGACTCGTCGCCGGGCAGTTGCGCCTTGGACAGGCCGGGAAACATCGCGGCCATCTCCGGCCAGCCTTGCTGATGGTCCATATAGTCGATTTTCGGCAGCAACGGCGGTGGATCGGTGTAGGGGTTGTTATCCAGGGTAACGGACAGGTCCACCAGGCGGCGTTTAGTTGATTGCATTTTCGCTCACTCCAAGCGCCACCCGCCCACGCGCACGACGCGTCGGGGTAGCCGTGTTCAAGCTGTTACGAATCAAGGCGGCTGCCGAGCCGTCATGGCGAAAGCCAAGGGCGCGGGCCAGAGGGGTTTTCATCGCTGGGAAATTGCCGAACAACGCTTGCAGCCCAGCATCCGGAGCGAAGCTGATCAACCCGCGACGTTCCTGGCCATAGGCCGCGGCCAAGGCATCGATGACCTGGGCAATGGACAGGTGCAACAGCGGCAATTGCCAGACGCGTGACTCACCGAGCTCGGCAGCCGGCAGTTCGGCGGCCCGTAGCAGGTTATCCACGCAACACCGCACGGACATCCACCATGCCTGCGCCTGCGGTGAGACCGGGCAGCAATATGGCTGGCCGTCGGCGAAGGCGTGCAGCAGGTCGCTCATGAACGCCGAACGCAGTCCATTGGGTTCACGTGGACGCGCGACAATGCCGGGCAGGCGCACGGCACGACCGTCCACCTCGCCTCGTCGGGCAAGGTCGTTGAGCGCCATTTCCACCATCACCTTGTGCGCGCCGTAACTCAACTGCGGGCTCGGCACCGCACGCTCATCCATGCGGGCCGGCAGGTCGCCGCCGTACACCGCCACGCTGCTGGCATACACCAGCACCGGCCGGCCCGGCTGTTCGCGCAACTGGTCAAGCAATTCCAAGCTTGCCAACAGGTTGACCTGATAGCCCAGCCAATAGTGCTGCTCCGCCGCGCCACCCGGGACGCTGACCAAGTGAAAAACCACATCAATGCCATCGGCCAACGCGCGGCGCAATAACGCGGCGTCGGTCACACTGCCGCAATGCCGGCGCAGGCGCTTATCGTCAGCAAAGCCCACCAACTCTTTATCCAGCAGAATCAATGCACTGATCGTCCGGCCTTGTAACTCATTGGTTTCGAGCAATCGTTTCACCAGCGCCCGGCCGACAAAACCATTGGCCCCGGTAATCATCACGCGCATGGGAGGCCTCCACGCACGACACGCTGGTCTATCGCTCCGAAGACCGACTGCCCTTGTGAGTCGAAGACTTCCATGCGCACGCGATCACCGAAGCGCATGAAGGGTGTCTGTGGCGCGCCCTGCTCGATCATCTCCACGGCACGACGTTCGGCGATGCAGGCAGCGCCAACCGTGGGATCGGCATTGGAGACGGTGCCGGAACCGATCAGGCAGCCCGCCCTGAGGCGCCGGGTCAATGCCGCGTGGGCAATCAACTGATGAAAACCGAAATGCATGGCGCCGCCATGGGCATGGCCAAACCACTTGCCATTCCATTCAACCTTCAGCGGCAAGTGCACACGCCCATCGCGCCAGGCCTCGCCCAACTCGTCGGGGGTGATCGCCACCGGGGCAAAACTGGACGAGGATTTGGCCTGGATAAAGCCGAAGCCGGTCTTCATTTCACGGGGGGCGAGCGCACGCAGGCTGACATCGTTGACTTGCACGATGAGTCGAATATGGTCGACGGCGTCTTGCGCCGAGCAGCCCATAGGGACCTCATCGACCAACACCGCGAATTCACCTTCGAAATCGATACCATGGGTTTCACTGGGCAGCACGATGTCGTCGTGGGCCCCCAGGAAGTCATCGCCACAGCCTTGATACATCAGGGGCGTGTGTTCAACGCCTTCGATCGGGTCAAGCCCGAAAGCCTTCTGCATCCGCTCGCCATGACTGAGGAAAGACGAGGCATCCAGCCACTGCCAGGCGCGCGGCAAGGGTGCGGCGGCTTGCTGCGGATCAAAGGCGAAGGCACCGCTCAGCGCGCCTTCATTCAAGGCGTCATACCGGGCGCGCAAATCGGTTTCGACGCTCGGCCATTGCTCAATGGCATCCTGCAGCGTCGCGGCAATATCGCTGGCATCCACCGCCCAGGCCAGGTCGCGGGACACCACCAGCAGGCAACCGTCACGGTTGTGATTCTTGAGGGTACTGAGCTTCATGCCTGTTCTCCTTGCAGCCCGGGTGCGAAGCGGCCATCGAGCAGCACGAAGAGCATGCGGGCCATCTGCTCGGTGCGATTGCTCCAGGCGTGGTTGGTGCCGCGCTGCACGACGATGTCACCGCGTTTGAGATACACCTCTTCGCCATCGAGCACCAGCCAGACCTCCCCCTCCGTGACCACGCCGTAATCGAGGGTTTCGGTGCGGTGCATCAGCTTGTGCTTGGAGTCAGCCTGCCCCGTGCCGGCATGGGCCTGGCCTATTTCGGCGAAGGCCGCCGCCGCATCCTCGGCGCTGACCTGGTTCTGCACGCTGTCAGGCGGAATATCCACCACGCGGATGACACTGCCCAGCGGTGCCGGGCTCAACTGAAGCGGTTTGCAGGTGGGGTCGTCGCCGTTATCCAGCGCGGCCGGGCTGGCGCCACTGTTCCAGATCTCATGGAAGACCGTGCCGGGTACGGCCTTGAGCGCGAAGCTGTTGGGCGTCGGGCCGCTGAGCGCGACCACCGCCTGGCCCTGGGCATCGTGCCCGGTGACCACGCGTTTGAAACCAGGAAGTTGTTGCATGTTCGACTCCTCAATCAGTTGGCGAAGCGCGGCAGCGGGTAAAAATGGATGCATGGAAAAAACCTTAAAGATCGAGCACCAGCCGCGCGCTCCTGGCACGCGAGCAACACGGCGTGAACTGGTCGTTGCGGGCTCGCTCGGCATCGGTCAAAAACATGTCTCGGTGGTCCGGCTCGCCTTCCAGCACGCGCGTGAGGCAGGTGCCACAGATGCCCTGCTCGCAGGACAACGGAATATCGATCCCCGCCTCCAGCAGCACCTGGGCAACGCTGAGCGCGGCCGGCACCTGGAGACACTGTCCCGTGCTGGCCAGTTGCACCTCGAAGCTGCCCGGCTCGCCCGTCGGGACAGCGGCGGTAAAGTACTCACGGTGCAATTGAGCCTCGTCCCAGCCCTGCTCGCGCGCCGTGCCGAGCACGTGCTCCATGAAGCCAGTAGGGCCACAGACGTACAGGTGGCGGTCACTCGCCAGCGCGGACAAGACCCGAGCGCTGTCCAGACGCTGAGCATCCTCACCATCGTCCACATGAACGTGCACGCAATGGGCAAACGCCGAATGGCGGATGTACTCGATAAAGGCCATGCGCCCGGCCGAGCGACCGCAATAGTGCAGCTCGAAAGGCGCGCCGATCCGCGCCAGGCGCTCGGCCATGCAGAGGATCGGCGTAATGCCGATACCGCCTGCGAACAGCACGCTGTACCCGGCCGCATGCTCCAGCGGGAACAGGTTGCGTGGTTCGCTGATGCGCAGCCGACTACCTTCGTGCACGTGTTCGTGCATGGCCTGCGAACCGCCGCGAGACGCCGGGTCGAGCAACACGCCCAGCAGGTAGCGGTGGCGTTCTTCGGGGTGATTGCACAGCGAGTACTGGCGCACCAGGCCATTGGGCAGGTGCACGTCGATATGCGAGCCGGCGCTGAAAGCAGGCAGGATGGAATGCTCGGCCGGGGCCAGTTCAAAGCTGTAGATACCTTCGGCTTCGAGGCGTTTGCGGGTCACGATGACATCGATCATCACTGGCTACCCATCGGCTGTTCAGCGGCGATCAACCGACGCAGAACACGTCGGCAACGCACAGCCCCAGCATCGACTGGCAGCAGCACCGGGTTAAGGCCAAGCAGCTCAACCTCGCCAATCTGACGCTGTTGAGCCTCGACCATGGGCTTGTCTTCACCGGCAAAAATACCGATCAACATGTCCTGGACGAAGGCATTCAGCTGGGCATTGTCCTGCTCGAAACTGCGCGTGTTGGCAAAGAAGTAATGGGTATTGGTCGCGTCCTGCGGTGTCATCAGATGCAGGTTCCACGTGACGGGCCCCTCTTCCCTGGGGCGCCCTGGAGGCGTGGCACCACTGCCCAGCAGCATCAGGCCAGGTGCATGCCAGATGACCTCGGCCCAGACGTCTGCCCGGCTCGGATCTTCCAGGTGAGCGCCAAAAGCCGGTGGCGGCACATCATCAGGCGCCCACCAACTGATGCGCACGCGATCGTTGGGCAGCTCCTCGATAGTGGCGCGCGTGCGGGATAACGCTCCGCCACCGAGCGTATCGGGGTGCAGGAAATCAACGTGGCTCAAGTCCATGATGTTGTCGGCCAGCAGCTCGTAGTGCGCGCGCGTAGGCAAATACCCATGGCCCTTGGCATCGGTTGGCGCCTGCTCGAAGAAGGAAAAATCAGGGATCAGCGCATCGTTGGCCAGGTTCGGATCGCCAGGCCAGACCCAGATCGCACCATGGCGCTCAGCGACCGCGAACGCGCGGACACAGGCGGCCTTGGGGATACTCCCATCGCCATGGGGGTTGTGCGTACATTGACCGCTGCCATCGAAACGCAGGCCGTGGTACGGGCACTGGACGCTATCGCCGACAATCTTGCCCATGTGCAGCGGGGCAAAACGGTGCGGGCAACGATCGACGAGCGCCTGGATCGCCCCCTGGCTATTGCGAAAGAACACGATGGGTTGCTCGACGATGGTTCTGCCCAGCATGCCTCCTTGCGCCAGCTCGTCTGCCCATCCAGCGATGTACCAGGTGTTGAGCAAATAACTCATGATGTTCTCCTCGTTTTTCTTATTTTGATGACACGTCGAATGGACAGATCAGCGATCAGCGTCTGCGGCAACCGCAGCGGGAAAAGCTGACCTGCGGCCACGCAACCGAATGCAGGCCAGGGCCACCAACAGTTGAACACCCGCGACAATTCCCAGTGCGGCAGGCAAAGCGCTGATCATTCCCCCGGTGATCGCCAGCACCACCAGCGGGCTGGCGAACTCACCGGCAAAGAACATCGCCGTGAAGCCGCCGGCGGCGCGGCCGCGCTGCTGGAAGTCGACCAGGCTCATGATCCAGGTAAGCAGGGTCGGCATCATCAGGCCGATGCCCAGGCCGTTGATCAGTACCGCGATCACCACCAGCCCATGACTGTCGGCCACCGCCAGCAGCCCGCCACCGATACCGGCCGCGACGAAAGCCAGGAGCATCTGCCGGTGCGCAGGGACACCACGCAACAGACGGAAACTCAGGGCGCCGACCAGAACGCCAAACTGACTGGCGCCCATGGTCATACCGATCTGCTGCGAGCCTTCGACATGCAGCAGGTTGAGCAGGTAACCGACTTGTACCGGCACGATGAACAGGCTCAAGCCCGCCAGGAATGCCAGGGCATACAACGGCGCCAAGGGGCGCCAGGGGAATGCCCTGCCCGCCGCGGTTGTCGCGGTGACGACCTGCGCCCGCGGCTCCCACAGCAACCAGACCATCAGCGGCAGAAACACCAGCCCCAGCCCATACAAGGCAAACGGCGTGCGCCAGCCGTGTTCGCCGAGCACGCCACCGACGGCAATGAAAATCGCCGCCGACAACGAGGTCGCAACCATTTGCAGGGCGAACATGCGTTCACGCCGCGCGCCGCTGTAGTAGTCGCCCATCATCGTGGTGCAACAGGTCATGATCGCCGCTTCGGCCACCCCGATGCCGGCGCGGCTGATCACGATGACCTCTAGCGACTCCAGCCATAGCGGCAGCACGCCACAGACGGTGTAGAGAAACATCGCACCGATCAGCAACGGCTTGCGCCCAAGCCGGTCGGCGATGATCCCGGCCACGGGTGCCAACAGTGCAATCATCAACGCCGGTAGCGTCAGGGCAATGGGCACCAGCACGGCCACACCCGGCGTGTCGGCGAAGTGCTCCTGCATACGCGGCAGGATGGGAGCCAGCAGCACCGCACCGAGCACCGGCAGGCAACTGCCGAGTAGCAGCAACAACGACTGTGGCAAACCTGCCTGGCGTTCAACGCTCATCACGCACCTCCGGTGGTTGGGTCGCGCAGAACGCCATGCCGAAGGCACTCAGGCCGGCGATAAGGTCAAGCCATAAAGACTGCTGGAACAGCGACACACGAGGCATGGGAAAGTCCTTTCTTGTTGTTATGACGCGACGGGATTGGCGGCTGTTGTCGTTTGATCGTGTCCCGAAGTCAGGCGCAGCGAGTGCTTCACGCAGACCCCCTCCTCGGCTACGGCCGGCATCAGCGGCAGGCTCGTCGAGTGGTTGGGGCCGGCCTCGGCCTGCCCCGTGCTGACACGTTTGCTCGGCAACAGGAAGTGAGCCAGGGCCGGCAACAGAACCAGCGCACCGACCATGTTCCAGACGAACATGAAGGCCAGCAGCACGCCCATGTCAGCCTGGAACTTGATTGGCGAAAACATCCAGGTGGCCACGCCGATCGCCAGGGTCACACCGGTCAGCATCACCACCTTGCCGGTGGACAGCAGTGCCCGGTAATACGCCTGCGACAGGCTGGTGCCCTGGCGCATATGACCGAGCAGGATGCTCATCACATACAGCGCGTAGTCGACGCCGATGCCCACGCCGAGGGCGATCACCGGCAGGGTCGCGACCTTGACGCCGATGTTCAGCCAGACCATCAGCGCCTCACAGAGGATCGACGTGAGCATCAGCGGAATCACCGCACAAATCGTGGCGCGCCAGGAACGGAACGTGATCAGGCACAGCAGGATCACGGCGCCATAGACCCAGAACAGCATTTCGCGGTTAGCCTGCTTGACGACAATGTTGGTCGCCGCCTCGATCCCGGCATTGCCAGCGGCCAGGAGGAACTGGACCTCGTCGGTATTGTTCGCCGCGGCGAATTGTTCGACGTGCTCCACCAGGCGGGTGAGGGTTTGCGCCTTGTGGTCGGAGAGGTAGACGTACAGCGTCAGCAGGCTGCAGTCTTCGTTGTACAGCCCGCGCGGCGCCCCGGCGGTGACCATGTTGAGCATCGCCTGGTTGTTCTGCAGCTCATACCACTTCGGGCTGCCTTCGCTGAGGCCCACCAGCATCCGGCGGTTCAGCAGCGCCAGCGAATTGGTCGAATCAACCCCTGGCAAGGTGCGCAACTGCCAGTCGAGGGCATCGACCTTGCGCAGGATGTCGTAGCGCGAACAGGCGCTGGCTGGCGTCTTGATCATGACCGCGAACAGATCGCTGCTGGCGCCGTAATGACGGGTCAGGAACGCGTCATCCTGGTTGTAGCGCGAGTCGGCCCGCAGCTCGGGCGCGCCAGCGTCCAGATCCCCAACCTTCAATTGCAGGCTGACGATGAAACCGAGCGTCGCCAGCGCCAGGCTCAGGGCGATGCACAACGCCGCCCAGCGCCGCTGGGTGAACAGGTCGAGAAAGCGCCAGAACCCGTGGCGACTCTGACCGGCCTGTTCAGCGTGCTCGCTTTTCAGGCTCAGTCGCGCGGCGCGGCGGCTGACGCCCACATAGGAGAGCAAAACCGGCAGCAGGATCAAATTGGTGAAGATCAACACCGCTACACCGATACTGGCGATCATCGCCAGGTCCTGGATCACCTGGATCTTGATGATCATCAGCACCGCAAAGCCGACCGCATCACACAGCAGCGCGGTGAGACCGGCGAGAAACAGACGGCGGAAGGTGAAGCGCGCGGCGACCACCCGGTGCATGCCGCGCCCGATGTCCTGCATGATGCCGTTCATCTTCTGGGCGCCATGGCTCATGCCAATGGCAAACACCAGGAACGGCACCAGCACCGAATAGGGGTCCAGCTGATAGCCCAACAGCGGCAGTAGGCCGAGCTGCCAGACCACCGCCACCAGCGAGCAGAACACCACCAGCAAGGTGCTGCGGATGCAGCGGGTGTACCAGTAGAGCACCACGGCGGTGATCAGGATCGCCACGGCAAAGAACACCAGGATCTGCCGCAGGCCGGCGATCAGGTCACCGACTTTCTTGGCGAAACCGGTGATACGAATGTCGATGCTGTCGCTCTGGTACTGGCTGCGCAGCGATTCCAGTTGTTGCGACAGCCGGGTGTAGTCCAACGGCTGGCCATCGGGGGTGCGCTGCAGCAGCGGTACCTGGATGATGCTCGAGGCCTGGTCGAACGCCACCAACTGGCCGATTTCGTTGGACAGTTGCACATTGCGCCGCAATGCCGCCAGGCTCGCGGCGCCGCCATCATAGTTATCCGGAATGACCGGCCCACCGTCCAGGCCCGCTTCGGTCACCGCCACCCAGCGCGTGGCCGGTGTCCAGAGCGACTTCATGTACGCGCGGTCGACACCGGGCAGCAGATAGATCTTGTCGCTCAATGCCTGCAGCGTCTTGAGGTAGGCGCTGTCGTAGATGTCGCCCCGCTTGTTGACCACCGCGATGCGCACCGAGTTACCCAGCCCGCTCAGTTCCTTCTGGTGCTCAAGGTAGTTAGCGATATAGGGCTGATGGGTGGGAATCATTTTTTCGAAACTGGCGTTGAGCTCGACACGACTGGACTGCCAACCCAGCACCAGCGTGGTCGCCAGGCACAGCAGCAACACCCACAGGCGATGGTTGAACAGGGCTCGCTCGAGCACCGAACCGGAACGCGGATCAAAGTCTTCGAACGCATTCGCGGGGGACTGGGAAAAATTACCAGGGGACGTCATAACCTCACTCCGAAGCGGCAGTGGATGGCTGCGCAAGACGCTGCAGCCCGGTGAAACCGGCAACGATCAAGCTGCCATCGGCGGCCTCGATCACACTTGAAACAGGTTTGCCCAAGGGCTTGCCCAGTGGCTGCAGCGCCGCCCCGGTCTGCTCAGCGCTGAGAAACAGCGCGCCGCCCTGGTTGACCAGCAGCACTTGGCCGCCGGCCAGGCGGGTGGCGTCGTTGAAAGAAATCGGCATAGGGACAGACAGGTGCTGGAAGCTTGCGCCACCGTCATTGGATATGAAGGCATTGCCCCTCAGGCCACCCACCAACAGGGCGCCATCGGCGCGGCTCTGCAAGGTGAAGAAACTGCCTTCATAGGGACTTTCCAACTGACTGAACGACACCGCGTCGTCATCCGAGCGCGCCAGGTAACCCTGCTCGCCAGCCAGGAACCAGCGCGGTCCCTGATGACTGATGGCGTACAAGTGCATCCCGTTCGGGTTGGCGATGTGCCCCATCAGCGACTGCCACGTGGCGCCGCCGTCCGCGGTCCACAGCGCCAGGCCGTAGGCACCGACGATCAGCCCGTGTTGGGCGTCGATGAATTCGAGTGCCAGGAAGGGTTTGTCAGCGCCATCGGCAACGAGACGCTCGGCATTTTGTACACGTACCAATGCGTCATCCGGGTTGGCTGCCGTGGCTTGGTCAGCCTTGGCTGCATCCAGTTCAAGCTGTGCCGCACGCGCGCCGTCGAGTTGCAGCGTCCAGTGCTCACCGCCATCACGCGTGGCCAATACCACGCCAGCGTGACCCACTGCCCAACCCTTTTGTGCATCGACAAACTGCACCGCCGTCAAGCTGACCGAAACCGGTACCGAGGCCTGGCGCCAGCTTTGTCCATTGTCGTCGGAGAGCAGCACCATGCCGCGCTCGCCCACCGCCACCAGACGTGTGCCGGCCCGCGCCAGATCGATCAATACGCTCTTCTGCGCCGCCGGCACCGGCATGGCCGGGGTGCTCAACGGTGCGCCCACGGTAGTCGGTCCTGCCAGGCACTCGCTCGTGGCGAAGGGCAAATACAGGGCCAAGAGCACAGCGCTCGCCTGACTGATTCTGTTCATAACCTAACCTCGGAAAAACACTCGCACCCCAAGGGCAGACCGACAGGCCTGCCCTTCACGCTCAGCTCAGACTCAACGCACGCCGCGACCGGCCATCGCCGCTGGCGAGAACTCCGAGGCCTTGTAGCGATCGACCGCGTGATACTGATCCGGCAATCCGGCGTAGACGTTCTGGATAAACCACGCCCCCGAAGTCAGGTCATAAAAACCGGCAGACAGTTGCACCAGGCCTGGCAGGTCGGGCAATACGGAAGGCAGGGACCAGAGGGTCTTGGCCAGTTGACCGCTGGCGTCCCAACGGTCGCCGAGCAGGGCTTGCCAGGTGTCTTCGTCGAGGTAGTAACGGCCTTTGGGCAACTGGTGACGCTTACCGGCGGCCAATGTCGACTCGACTACCCAGACGCGGTGCAACTCCCAACGCACGTAGTCAGGGTTCAGATGGTGCTTGGCGAACAGGTCTTGCGGCTGGGCAGCGGTCTGCACCTTGTTGGTGTTGTAGGGAACGTACATTTCCTGCTTGCCCACCAGTTTCCAGTCGAACCGGTCCGTACGGCCCTGCCACACGAACAGTTCGTCGAAGGACATGACCCCGGCGGTGGACGGCGTCGGTGTATCGCAGCAGGCGTTGGGCAACGTGCGCACCCGGCGCTGACCGGCCAGATAGACATGGGCCTGGGATTTTTCGCCGTTGATGTTCTCACGCCCCAGGATCTGTTCGCCGGCACGAATCGCCGGGCCGGAATTGACAAAGTGCACCTGCCAGTAGTCGCCCGAGTAGTTTTCAGGGCCGCCTTCCTCGAAGTAGTAGGGCATCTCCTGGGTCAACAGGCCGTCGCTGGTCATCACCTGGTTGCCGTCGGCCGTCATCAAATAGTGGCGAAAATGCGCCGCCACCGAGGTGCCGCGCCAGTTCAGCAGGTGGTTCCAGATGGCTTCGGTACCGTTCTGTGGAATCGGAAACGGGATCCCGCCATAGGCCCCGTCGGGGATCAGGCCGGCGCTGCTGTCGACCAGTTTGGCGCGGGTCGCGTTCTTGAGCGTGTTGCCATAGACCCACTGCGGCGCGGCGGCTGTGCGCCGGGTCGGATAGACATCGATGCGATAGGTGTCCGGGAAACGCTTGAACAGCTCCTTGGTGCCGTCGCTGAGC
The DNA here is from genome assembly GCF_000416195.1 of Pseudomonas sp. CFII68. Taxonomy (NCBI): domain Bacteria; kingdom Pseudomonadati; phylum Pseudomonadota; class Gammaproteobacteria; order Pseudomonadales; family Pseudomonadaceae; genus Pseudomonas; species Pseudomonas sp. CFII68. The sequence continues at coordinate 29,407 of NZ_ATLN01000017.1, read as the reverse complement.
TTGTCGGCGTACTTGGCCAGGTTCTGGGCGGTGATGCTGTACAAGGGTTTGTCCGCGGCAAACGGATCGCCACGTTTGCCGCCCGGAACATAGCCTGGATCGACCTTGGTGTAGCCACCGTCCCAGGCCGGAATGCTGCCGTCGGCATTACCCGCCTTCTCGGCACCGAAGGGTGTCAGGGTCTTGCCCAGCGCGGCCGCTTGTTCAGCGCTGGCGGCCAGGGTCATCGGCGCGGTGGCGGCCAGCAGGGTTAAGCACAAGGCCTTTAGAGTGAACTGAATGGTCATGCGCAAATCCTCTTAGAACGTGGTCTTGACGGAGAAAGCCAGGTAGTCCCGGTCCTTCAACGACTGCTTGTAATTGAACTGATTGGCGGCGTTGAGGCTGGTGTCCTCGGGACCGTAGAAGTGGGTGTAGGTCAGCCCCACGGTCACTTGGTCCAGGTAGGTGGCGGAGACGCCGATGTTCATGTCCCCTCCTCTATCGGGGCCGAACCCGCTGATCACCGCCGACTTGCCCATGGGGAAGTAGCTGATACCCACCGGCACGCTGATATCGACACCAGGGAAAAACTGGCGATAGGTGGGCGTGTACACCAGCTTCAAGCCCAGGCCGTCATCGGTGGCGTTAGGATCGAGGGCGGCGCGATTCTTGGTCACGGCCAGCAAGCGGTTCCAGGCGATCTCCCCGACCAGGCTGGCCTCATTGGCGACGAAGGAAGGGCCCAGCGATGCCAGGACATTGAGGTTGACGTGGGCCGTCCGGCCGACGGCGTACAAGGCGTCATCATTGTTGTCCGCCTCGACGCCCGGCAGGACGGTCTGGGCGTTGGACACCAACGGCATGTTCCAGCGCATGGACGCCTCGCCGGCAAAGCTGTACTCATCCACGGAGGTGGCGAAACTGGCGCCAAGGACACGGATATCCTCCGGGTAGACCCAGGAATATTCGCCGACTTGCCCGGTACTGAAGTTCGGCCCGGTAGCATTCGGCTTCAAGTACAACGTGGGCGTTTTCTCGTGATACTGCAGCGCGTACAGGCCGTAATCCGTCGTCCCAGTGTTGTACTTGAGCTGCAGGCCGCCCTGGCCGGAGCTCCTGGCTTTCTTGTCCTTGCCATGGAAAAACGCGGCCGGGCTGTTGGCATTACCGCCAAGGAAATCCGGGAATGGCCCGCCAGTGATCAGCCGTTCATTGCCTTCACCGATGGTATCGCTGGTGGAGAAATAGCTGCCGGCGCCCGGCAAGCGGGTGGCCTCCCACTCCAACTGGTAAAAGGCGCCCAATGACACATCGTCGGTCAGTTGGTAGGCGGTCGAGAGCTGATTGACCGGCCGGGTGATTTCCTTGAACTGGGTATTGGGTACCGATTGCGCCTTGACCACGTCCACCGGCGCCATGGCCCCGGCAATGCCGTTGCCGCCGAAGAACAGGCTTTCACCCCAGATCAGGCCGTGGCGCCCCGCGCGAACCGACAAGGCACGGTCGGCCAGCTCACCGTTCCAGTAGACGAAGGCATCGAGCAGTTCGCCGTCACCGCCATGCAGATGACGGGTGTCGCTGGTGAATTCGTCGAAACCCACCGAACGTTGGTTGGCACTGGCCGCATCATTATTGTCGTTGCGGTCCTGGTAGACCGTGTCATACCAGGCAGCACCGCTCAGGCGGGCACCGAAGTTGTGATAACCGATGTCCAGTTCGGAAAGAATATCCAGGCGATTGGAGATCAGCCCCTTGCCGAAGTTGTGATCGCCGTCATTCTGGTTCAACGCCGTCTGCCCTTCGCTGAGCTTGCTGCTGGGGTCCTTCAGGCGCCAGGCCGCGCTGTACTTCAGCGTGTTGTCCCAGCGCAAGCTGAGATCGGGGTTGCCGGTATCGATCTGAAAGGCCTGGGCAGCCGAAGCGCCAAGCCCCAGACTGGCCGCAAGGGTCAGGGTGAAGGGGACGCGCCGCGACGCAGCGATCTTGCGAGTAGCCATCGAAGTAACCCTCTTTATTGTTGTTGTATGTCAGCTCTTCTGGTGAAACGGCGCCCGCAGTCGAGCCGGGCCCAGCCTGCACAGGCATGAAGCATCCATGGGAGAGCGAATTCGGTTTTGCCGGCGCCTCAGATAGGCTGTGCCGTGACCTCGAGCATTCGCCTGACCAGGCCGATCCGGTCGAAGCTGCTGTCGTGGGCCATTTCCTTGTCACCGGCCAGCACCGAGCTTTCGCTGATGAATTTGCAGCGTTCATAACGGCGCGCCATAAAGCGTTCGAGCTGCTGTTCGACGCTGCCGCCGGCGACCAGCTCTTCGCCTAGCACGACGGCATCTTCAATGGCCATGCCGGCGCCCTGGCCCAGATGCGGCGTCGTGGCGTGTACCGCGTCGCCAATCAACACGACACGGCCGCGGTACCAAGGCTCACTGACGAACACCACCTCCAGCGGCTTGTAGACCACCCGTTCGCTGTCGCTGATCTGCTCGCGCAGTTCGCCGATCAGCCCGGTGAAACCGCTCAGGCGCTGGCGCATCTGGGTCGCCAGCGTGGCGGTATCCATCCTCGGGTTGGCGGGCTCGTGGGAGGTCACGAACAGGTACATCTGGTCGCAACCCAGCGGCACCAGCCCGGCATTACCGGCAGGTCCCTGGAAGGTGGCCAGATGATCGATTCCAGCGGCGCGCGGGAAGTTGTAGCGCCACACCGCTTGGCCGGTGAAGCGCGGTGGGTACTGCTCGCCGAACAGCAAGCCGCGCATTGTTGAGTACAGGCCATCGGCGCCCACGACCAGGTCGTAACGACCCCGACTGCCACCGGTGAACAGCACATCAACGCCCTCGCCCACCTGCTCCAGCGTCTCGACGCTCAAGCCCAGGCGAATCGAAGCGCCCAAGGCAATGGTGGTTTCGCTGAGGACTTGATGCAGGGCCAGGCGCGAGATGCCGACGTTGGCTGGATACTCGGGACCCGCCAGGCGCTGACCGGGTATTCGCGCCAGCTGTTCACCGGCCGTGGTATTGATGGTCACATCCTCGAACGCGTAGGCGGCGTCGAGGTAGCCGTCCAACACACCCAACTTGGCCATCTCGCGCACGACGTTACTCTGCTGGATGATGCCAACGCCGTAGACTGTCCATTGCGTCTTGAGCTCGACAAGATCGACTTCAATGTCCTTGCGACGCAAAGCGATTGCGGCGCATAGACCACCGATACCGCCACCGACAATAAGCACTTTTTTCACTGAGTTCATGCTTGTCTCACTCTTATTCTTGTTATTCACGCTAGTGTTCTGTCGGAGCGATCCCAGGCTTCACTAACGGCTACTTCTGCACGCATTCGCTACCGCGTTGTGTTCACTTTCTCGGCAAAGCAGGCGTTTGACTAATCGCATGTAGGGATACGATGTATCAGCAACCGCGATACGTTAACTAAGGTCCACACGCGTCCAACTGACCCGCTTCGAGCACCAGCCAATCGGCCTCCGTATGCCATTGCAGAGCACTCAGGCGCTCCCCCAGGCACGGTCCGTAGACGCACAGGCCACTGTCCGGAAGGAACCGGGCACCGTGGGCGTAACAGACAATCTGGCTACCATCGGCGCTGAGAAAACGGTCCTTGCGGTACTCCAGCCGCACCGCCAGGTGCGGGCAACTGTTGCGATAGACCCGCACCTCGCCGCCATGGCGCAGGGCGAACACGCTGTCCTTCCCCGTGCCCAGGGGATCGAACCCGCGGGCCTGCCCTTCGACCACGTCATCCAGGTGACAAAGAAGAATGGCGTCGTGACTCATGGACGACATCCGCACTCAGGCCTGCTTGGGCGGCGGGCCGCTGGGGAACCATTTTTCCCGGGAAGTGAACAGGAACAATTGCGAGTTATCCGCCGACAATGGCGCCTGCCGCGCTTGCCAGGCGTCATCGTGCTTGTCCATGTCTGCGTCGTATTCGATGTGGCAGCCCAGCGGGCTGTTGAAATACCAGAACCAATTGGAGCCAAAGAGGTGACGGCCCGGTCCCCAGAAGCTGGTCCAGCCGTGCTGCTCGAAGCGACGCCCGGCCAACAGCACTTCCGTGCCGCTGCCCATGTGAAAGGTGAAGTGCTCGCACCCCTTCATATGCGGTGGCGTCTGGATCATGAACAAACAGTGATGGTCATCGGAACCGGCGGGACGCATGAACGGACCCGCGCCAACAAAGGTGTCGGTGGTCACGAAGCCCAGGCGTTTGTAAAAGGCCTCGGCCTTGGCCGCATCCGGCACGAAATACACCACGTGGGACAGGGTCCGCGGCAGGGCCTGCATATCGGGGCTGATGCCCGGTTGGTTGACCGGGCGCTGGGGGGCATGGCCCGGCGCATTGGTCAGGTCCGCCGGCGCGCTGTACGCACGCCGCACATTGATCTGGAAACCAATGGCAAAGCCCATGTCGTCCACACTGTGCACGGAACCATCGGCACCGCGGGTCACCAGGCGATCGCGCCCCAGTTCATCGGCGATGGCCTCAAGATCAGTTGCGCTGGCCACGCCATAAACGGTTTCACGAATCGAAGGCGCAGGCCCTATGGCCGCCGGCAGACTGGCATCGTCCGCACGACGGATAATCACGGCAGTGCCGTCGAGGGCTTCAAAACGACCGCCCTCGCTGTCGACATCGACAGGCAGCAGACCGTAGTCACGCAGGCAATGAGTACAGGCTTGAATGTCGTCGACGCCAAAAATCAAGGCATCAAGGCCAATGATGTTCATTGAGTTACCACTCCATTGTAATTATTCAGCGCAGGCCAGCACCCCGCTTACGGGAGCCGTGCCAGGCGGAGCGCTGCCGAGGCTGGTCTTGGAGTCGATAAAGCCTCACGGCCAACCGACTGTGGGCCGATACTGAAGGGGCAAAAACGCACTGACTAATCGCTTGTCGGGATGCGACCTATCGGCAAATGCGATACCTGGCTGCACAGCGCCAAGTGCTGTGAAAAATCGAACAGGCATCGCTCGACTCGCCCACTCATGGGACTTGACGCCGCGATAGGAAGGTCGGAAGGTATTTACAAAATAAATACAAGAATCGAGACCGCCATGCGTTTTAACCACTTGGATCTCAATCTCCTGGTGGCGCTTGATGTGTTACTGGAAGAGCAGAACATCACCCGCGCCGCCGAACGCCTGCACATGACCCAATCCGCCACCAGCGGCGTACTGGGCAGGCTGCGCCTCTACTTCGAAGATGAACTGCTGGCGCAGGTCGGGCGCAAGATGCAGCCCACGCCCTATGCCCGTGAACTGGCGGCGCCCGTGCGCCAGGTACTGCTGACGATCCAGTCCTCGATCACCGCCAAACCGGTGTTCGACCCCGCCACCAGCAAGCGCCATTTTCGCCTGATCACTTCGGACTATCTGATCAGCGTCCTGTTTGCCCGGGTGATCCAGAAGATCTCCCTGGAGGCCCCGCATATCACCTTCGAACTGCTTGGCCCCGGCGACACGTCCACCGAGCTGCTGATGCGCGGCGAGGCCGACATGATGATCGTGCCTGAGCGCTATCTCATCGAAGGCCACCCATCGCAGTTGCTGTTCGAAGAAGAGCATGTATGCGTGGTGTGGGACGGCAACACCCAAGTGGGCGACAGCATCACCCTCGATCAGTACATCGAGATGGGCCATGTCTCGGTGATTTTTGGCCGCAACCGGCAACTGAGCGTCGAAGAATGGCTGATGAGCCAGTACGGTTTCACGCGTCGCATGGAAGTGGTGACCCACGACTTCAACACCTTGCCGCAGTTGATCGTCGGCACCCAACGCGTCGCCACCATGCTCCAGCGCATGGCCAGGCTCTACGCCAACTACCTGCCGCTGCGCATCCTGCAACCACCGGTGAAAATCCCGGTGATGCGTGAGTTCATGCTCTGGCACCGGACCATGGAGGGGGATCCGATGCACCGTTGGCTGCGGGCGAAAATCAGTCAGATCATCAACGAGCTGGAGCAGTAGTAGCGGCCATTACTAGCAGGCGAGGTCAGGTACGAAAGTGCCCGACAGCCGCCTTGAGCTCGCCGCCAACCTGTTGCAAGTCGGCCGTCGAGACTTGCAGTTGCAGGCTTTCCCTGGCACTGCCCTCGGCCACTTCGCGCACCCGTGTCATGCTCTGGCTGACTTGCTCGGCCACCACACTCTGCTGCTCGGCCGCCGCGGCAATCTGCTGGTTCATCTGCTCGATGCGGGACACCGCCCGGGTAATCCGCGCCAGTGCCTGGGAGGCTTGTGCGGCAAGCACCACCGTTTCATCGCTCAGCACATGGCTGCCTTGCAAGCGCTCGGCGGCTTGTTGGGCAACACTGCTCAGACGAACGATCAACCCTTCGATTTCCGTGGTCGAGCGCTGTGTGCGTCGTGCCAGGCCACGCACTTCATCGGCGACCACAGCGAAGCCACGACCATGCTCACCCGCCCGCGCGGCCTCGATGGCGGCGTTGAGCGCCAGCAGGTTGGTCTGCTCGGCCACCGCCTTGATGACATCGAGCACACCACCAATCGCCGCGCTCTCCACCAGCAAGGACCGCATGGCCTCGGCACAACCTCTCATTTCCACAGCCAGGTGGTCGATCTTGCCACCCGCCTGGCGCACCAGTTCATCGCCCTCACGCGCTTGTTGGTCGGCATGCGCCACCGCTTCGCTGGCCTCACCCGCGTTGCGGGCGACCTCCTGCGCCGTGGTGGCCATCTGTTGCATGGCGGTGGCGGCCAGTTCGGTTTCCTGGCGTTGATGTTCGACACCACGGCTGTTGCTCAAGGTCACTTCGGCCAAGCTGCCGGCCATGCCGTTAAGCGAGCCGACACCTCGGTCGATACGCCCGACCAATCCCCGCAGACTGCCCAGCATGTTGCCCACGGTGCCCAACAATTGACCCAATTCATCACGACGACCACTGTCTGACGGCGGATCACTCAGGTCCCCCGCCGCCACGCGCAGGACCAACTGCACAGCCTGGCGCAACGGTTGCACAATCAACTGACGGATCAGCAGGCTGGCGCCAATACCCAAGGCGAGTGCCAGAACAGTGATCAAACCCAATTGGCGATCGGCATTGCGATTATCGTCCAGGACCGCATGCCTTTGCTGCTCATCGGCCTGGGCCAGCAGCTTGCTTACCTGCTCGGTCTGCGCGTTCATCGCCGCACTGCTTTGTGCACTTTGCCCACGGCTGTCGACGAACTCGACGAAGGCCTTGCGGTAGTCACCCAAGGCCGTGTTCGCCTCCTGCAGCGACTCGCCTTGCTGCTCGCCAAGATCAAGCGCCTGCATGGCGGCCAGCAGATCACTCATGCTCATTTCCCAGTCGCTGCGGTAACGCTCCTCGCCATCGAGCGAGTAGTACAGCTCGCTGTCACGCAGTTTGGCGAGTTTGTCCCGCAACGCGGCCGTCTGCTCAAGTCGCACCATCTGATCGCTGTCCGGCGGTGTCCCCTGCCCCAACCGGGCGTTGAGCGCATCCAGTTGATCGAGAAACAGCAGGGTAAAACTGTCGCCAGCCGTCTGCGCCAGTGCCTGCATGCGCAGGCGCGCTTCCCGGGCTCGACGCAACGAATCGGCATAGCCGAGAAACTGCTCCAGATACGTGCTAGCGGCCATGCGTACTGCACTATTGGCGGGCTCAGCATCGAGTTGCCGGTTCAGTGTGCCGATCGCCTCGCGGACCTGGTCCAGGCGCTGTGGAGCAAGGTCCAGGGCGAATGCTTTCTCGGCGATACGCGCGCGCAGGATCAGTGCTTGGATCGACGACTCCTGACGCGATTGTTCACCGCGCTGCTGCAACACTCCCAGGGAACGAAAAGCAGTGACCGCCACCGCCAACGTCACCAGCAGCACCAGACCGAAACCCAGCGACAGCTTGGCCCCCACCGATAGATTGCCAAACACACGGCTCAGTACGGGCATGTCAAACTCCTCGCACGGTCGTGGAAAAACAGCCTGCCCTTGGCGACCAGGCTGATCGCTGTGCCGGGTTTGGACTCACTCATCTGCCGATACCTTATTCTTGTTGTTGTGCGCGCCCGGGACTCCGACCAATAGCGCGGTGTAGCCGCAACTCTAATGAGTCGTACCTCGACGACACCAATCGCATCCTGCGTTATGAGCAATCGCAAAGTACGATGATAGGTATCCGGATTTGCGGCTTGAACGGTGAGAAGAAAACCCTTAGGCCATGGCGCCCATACGCTCTATCAGCGTTCGCAATACCTCCCATCCCGACTCGCGATTGGCCAAACCATTGGCCTCCTCTTAGCCTGCTTCGAACCGTCAGGCCTGGCCATCCCCGCGTCGGACCTGACCGCCTGCCTTTGCTCGCACAAGGACAATAACAATCATGTTCCGCTACTTCCCGACCAACTACGTGTGGAATCTTTCCGTCGACCTGGCCATTGAAATGGGCGCCCGCATCGGCGAAATCGAAGAGATGTGCGCGCCGTTGCAAGAGGCCGCCAAACAACCGGACGCCGCCGGTAGCAAGGCCTTCCGTGAGACCTGGGCGAACATGGCCGACAAGCTGTGCGGCCTGGCTGAAGAAGACGAAGGCAAGGGTCGAATGTTGTCTGCCGGTGAAAAATACAACCGCGCCGCGACCTACTACCTGAGCTGCGAACGCCTGCAGGCCCATGGTGCTCCTGGCCGCACGGAGCTGTACCAGCGCTTTTTGCACACCTTCCAACGCGGTATCGAACTGGCACGAGAGAACTGCGAGCGCGTTGAAATCCCTTACGAAGGCAAACACATTTCCGGCCTGCTGGTCCGTGCCGAAGGCGTCAGCGGCCCAGCGCCGATTCTGGTGCAGGTCAATGGACTGGATTCCACCAAAGAAATGAAATACCGCGTCGGCCTGCCCGCCTGGCTGGCCAAACGGGGCGTGTCGTCGTTGATCATCGACCAGCCCGGCACAGGCGAAGCACTGCGCCTGCATCACCTGACGGCGCGTTTCGACAGTGAGCATTGGGCCAGCCGCGTGGTGGACTGGCTGGAAACCCGCGACGATGTCGACGCCAAACGCATTGGCCTGGAAGGTGTGTCACTGGGCGGCTATTACTGCCCGCGCGCAGTCGCCTTTGAGCCGCGCTTCGCTTGCGGCGTGGTGTGGGGTGCTAACCATGACTGGCGTGATGTGCAGAAGCGTCGCCTGGAAAAGGAAGGTAGTTTCCCGGTTCCCCATTACTGGTCGCATGTGGCCTGGGTCTGGGGCGCCAAAGACACCGATGAGTTCATGGCCATCGCCGAGAACGTCCACCTGGACGGCATACTCGATCGCATCAAGGTGCCTTTCCTGGTCACTCACGGTGAAAAGGATTCGCAGATTCCACTGAAGTGGGCACACCGCACCTACGAACAGTTGGTCAACAGTCCAAAGCGCGAGCTGAAAGTCTTCACCGAACGTGAGGGCGGCGTGCAGCATTCGAGTTTCGATAACAGTATCAATGCCGGTCAGTACATTGCCGATTGGGTGGCTGAAGTGCTCGGTGGTCGTACTGCATGAGGGGGGTTGAACGTCCCGGCACGACTGTAATGCTGTTCACTTAGGAAAAACGGCGCTTCTTTCAGAAATGGGAAGCGCCGTTTTTTTGGGTTCGGTTTTACGGGTGGTTTTGTGTGTGTGTATATCCGTTGCTGCGGTAACGGCTGCTTAGGGTTTCGCCCTTACGGCGAGTCACTTTCGAAAAGCCCGGAAGCCGGCCCAGTCGAAAGTAACCAAAGCGCTCCTGCCCCACCACTTGGTGCCTCGCCTAGGCTCGGCATGCCTGCGTTCAGCCAGCGTGGTTAACGGGGCGCCGAGATCAACGTCCACCGCGAGGCGGCCTAACAGCCGACCTGGCTCTCCCGGTCGTACACCCGTTAGATCTGTGGGAGCAAAGCTTGCTCGCGATAGCGCTGGGTCAGTTTGCGGTGATGTTGAATATGCCGGCCTCATCGCGAGCTTGCTCGCGATAGCGGAGGCTCAGACACTTAGATGCTGGCATGTGTCCTGCTCTTGCTCTCGCTCTTGCTTTGGACTTTGATCTCAACGCCCCGTTAAACCACGCTGGCCGAACGCAGGCATTGCGCAGTGGACATCCCGGCATGGATGCCGGGATAGCCGCGCTGGGCCATGGATGGCCCTTCGCGGCGGCCCACGGAGCAATGCCGGAGTGAGGGTATGCCGAGCCTAGGCGAGGCACCAAGTGGTGGGGCAAAGCGCTTTTGGTTACTTTTGGCGCTCTTCCAAAAGTGACCCGCCGTAAGGGCGGAACCCTAAGCAGCCGTTACCGCAGAAACGGATATACACACCACTCTGAAGCGCGCCCATCGCATTGACGAGACCAACCGTCGATAGTTACTCCATCTCACCCATCCCCAAGCATCTGCCACAACGACGCCCCCACCCCAGTAATGCTCTCCCCGGCAATCAACCCCGCCGCCGCGGTAATGGCAAAGCGTTTCGTAAGGCTCGGCCAGCGACAGCTCACCAGCCATGTCAACAGCGCACCGAGGGCCATCATCAGGGACACCGAGGCCGGCAAGACGAAGGCCAGGCCCAAGGCCGCCGTGCTTGGCAGGTACCGGGCCCGATGCGCCGGCAGCAGGCTGTCGAGGACTCCCAACAACAAGCCGACCAGGCCACCGATGAAAATCGCCCAGCGAATGCTCGCTGACAATGAATCCAGGCCCAGGGTCAGGGTTTGCGCCACGGCCTTCCAGGTGGCGACTGCCGGGGCTGGCCACTCTTCAGTGAGCAGCATGGTTTGCGGGTCCGGGATCAGGGCCAGGTAAGCCAACACCCCGACGATGCTACCGACGAAAATCCCCAGGGTCTGGGCGATCAGTTGCTTGCGCGGCGTGGCGCCGATCGCCCGGCCGACCTTGAAGTCATTCATCAAGTCGGTGCACTGCCCTGCCGAACCACCGGCAGTGTTGGCGCTCATCAGGTTGATCGGCACCTGCCCCGGGGCGACGATGCCGAAGCTCAACTGGGACAATTGGCCGATGGCCCCGATCGGCGGAATGCCCGTGGCGCCGACCACTCGGGCGGCCACCGCCGCCAGGCAGATCGCCAAGGGAATGGTCAACAAGGCCATCCATGGGTTGATGCCGAACAACAGCACTTGCAGGCTCACCACCAGGATGATCGACAGTACAAAACCGGTGGCAGGCCCAGGCTTGGGTATCGTCCAGATCGCCCCACCGCCCGCCAGGGTGGACCGGTGCAATGCCCACAAGCGAATCGCCAACGAGGCCAGGGTCGAACAGACCATCAGGCTCACCCCCGGCCAGAGCAACCACTCCACCAGTGCCGCGAACTGCGGGCCGCTGCTGCCGTGCGGCAACTGCACCAAGCCTTGCGCCAGCAGCCACGGCGCCAACCCGCCCCACGCCAGCAAGGCACCGAGCAGCAAAGTCAGGCCCACGCGTATACCGATGATCCCGCCGAACCCCACTAACAACAGCGAAGGGTCAGCGGTAAACGTCAGGCGCTCCAGTTGGGCGCTCGGAGACCAGCGCGGGATGGTCCACATGAAGGTGTCGACCGCCTTGACCAACCCGGACAGCAACGCGGCGCTGAGCAACACCTTCAAGCGCGTCGCGGCTTCGTGGCCGTGGTTATAGATATGCAGCAGGGTTTCCAGGGTCGCCATGCCCTCGGGAAATTTCAGCGCCTTGTCATTGAGCAATGAGGGCCGCAGGTACCAGGCAATCCAAATCCCCAGGAAACTCACCGAAAAGACCCAGGCCACCATGGGAATGGCGTCCAACTGCTGGCCGGTCAGCAAGGTATAGGCCGGGATGGGCGCGACCAGCCCACCGGAAATGATCGACGCAGCGGCAGAGGCCACGGTCTGGTTGATGTTGCTTTCGTGCAGCGTCCAGGGCAGTCGCCCCACCGACCGACTCGCCAGGCCTTGCCAGATGCCATAACCGATCAGCAAGGCAATGATCGACATATTGAACGACCAACCGATCTTCAACCCGGCGTAGACATTGGAAGGTGTCAGCAGGATACCGAGGACGATTCCCGTGCTGACCGCACGCAGACTGAGCTCGCGTTCGACGGTGGTGGTCAAGGGGAATGTGGACGAGGTCGGATGCATGCGAAGTCCTTGTCGGCACTGGAGGGCAGCCGTCAGATTCAGACTGGCCCCATGTGGGAGCGAGCTTGCTCGCTCCCACAGGACCACTTAAAACGGCACTTCAATAAGTGAACGCAGTACTGGCGCAAGGTTCACCCGAGTCGTCCATCCATGGGCTGCGCTCGACTTATTTTCCCCCCTCGTAATTGACCATCCAGGCAATCCCGAAACGGTCTTCGAACATGGCAAAGCGTTCCGCCCAAAAGGTCTTCTCCAGGGGCATAAACACACTGCCACCCGCACTCAAGCCATTGAACAGCCGCTCGGCCTCCTCCGCGCTGTCGACATTGAGGGACACCGAAACGCCTTGTGGTTTGCTATATGGCTGGCCTGGCGGGCAATCGGAGGCCATCAGGCTGAAAGCGCCGACGGTCAGGCAAGTGTGCATGATCAGATTGGGATCCTTGGGCATCCCGGTCTCCTCGGGGGTCTCGGCAAAAGACATGGAAAACAGCTCGCCGCCCAGTACCTCCTCATACAAAGCGAAGGCTTGCTTGCAGTTACCGTTGAAGGTCAGGTAAGGAATGATTCTCATGGTGGGATCTCCTGTATCCGGCTTCACGATTGGCCGGACATCTGCGCCCGCAAGCGTTCTTCCTGCTCGCGCAATTCGGGGGTAAAGGACTCGCCGAACTCCTCGAACTCGAAGATCTGGCGGATCTCGATTTCACTGTCGCTGACCATCGGGTTCGGGCAGCGCTTGACCCAGTCGATGGCCTCCTGCAATGACTGGACCTTGAAAATCCAGAAACCGGCGATCAGCTCCTTGGTTTCAGCAAAGGGCCCGTCGACGACAGTCCGGTTCTTGCCGGAAAACTGCACGCGCACGCCCTCGGCACTGGGATGCAGGCCTTCACCGGCGAGCATCACCCCGGCCTTGACCAGTTCTTCGTTGTAGGCGCCCATAGCGGCCAGCAGTTCTTCGCTGGGCATTTCTCCGGCTTCCGACTCTGGACTGGCCTTGACGATCACCATAAATCGCATGCTTTTTTCTCCTGAGAATGGATGGATCAAGCCGTCCGTGTGGCGGCTCTACGGACTAATCGAATGGCAATGGTCGAAATCGACAGGTCGACACCATTATTTTTCGATAGACCGTTGGCGGCCTGGGAGACCCAGGCTCCCTGGCCGTGAAGCCACGTCCAGCGCTCAGGGATTCCACTGGAATCGATAGATGTCTCGATAACCATTGCTGGGGTCGTACAGGAGCTTTGTCCCGCCGTCCAAGGTGATATTGGCGGCATTGACCAAGTGAACCGGTGCCACGAAGCCGCTCACCGGCTGGCCTGCCATCAAGCGGTTCAATTCATCGATCACCTGCCAGCCATGCACGTTGAGCGGTTCGGCCACGGTGACGGTCTGGTAGTTTTTTTCCTGGATGCGCAGGAACGCCGAAGCGCTACCGTCCCCGGCCGACAACAGGCTGATGCCATCGCGGGGTATCGCGGCGCTGGCCAAGGTGGCCACCGCGTAGTCGAAATAGATATCGTTGATGGCCAGCGTATGGGTCCAGCGCTTGCCATGGCGCTGGAGCAGTTCCGTGGTGATCGCCGGCATTTTCTCGCGGCTTTCGGAGATCGCGACATCGCGCACCTCCAGCAACGAGCACTCCCGACAGGCCCGAATCACGTTTTCCATGGCCTTGGCTTTCGCCATGGCGATGCTGTACCTGGAGTCGGTCAGGATGACAACCCCGGCCTTTCCGTTCGACTGCGCCACTGCCGCCATGGCCGTGATGCGAGCCACTTCGAGCGGGTCGGTCGTGACGTTCATGGCCATCGGCGTCCCATCAATCGGCCCGGGCCGCTCCCCGGCGTGCCAGCCCACCACTGGCACGCCCTTGTCAGCGAAGACGGCCAGCGCCGCCTTGTTTTCAAGGGCATCGGCACCGCACAGAATGAGGCCATCGGGGTTCGCCGCCAGGGCATCGGCAAAGGCCTTTGCACGCCCATCCGGGGATCCGGCGCCATCGAAGACCCTCAGCGTCCAGCCCATCGCCTTGGCGGCCTCACGAGCGCCCTGGGCGACGCCGACAATGCCTCCATTGCGCATATCTTCTGCGACAATGGCGATGCTCTTGCCGCGCTGGGCGCGCGGGCCGGATTCGGGGCCGCTCCAGGGAACGGCGCCGAGAGTGGCCTTGGCAACCATTTCCTGTGCTTGAGTCACCGTAACCGTGGCGTCCGTCGTTGCCGGTAGATCCTGGCCGTATCCGGGCGTGGCCGTGAAGAGACAGAAAGCCGTCATTGAAATTATCTTGAGCAACCGGGACCTGGCCTTACAGGTTCGATCACCACATGTGATACCGGGTCGGGAGCCGATGGCGCGATCATAATGTGTCATGGCGTCTCTTTTTTTATGGATACAGAGTTCAGATTCAGTGTCCGCAAGGATAGTCGCTTCTGCCGTCATCGACCTGAAAGGGGAATAGTAAGTTTGTAACATCCTTCCAGCCCCGGTCCTCGCGAGAGATGAGGTGGCACTTGCTCCACTGTCTCAAGATATTCGAAAGCGTGCTCAGGTAGATCGTAGAGCAGACCGAAGCTGCAGCATGACCAGGCTCTTGGAACAGACACATAGCGGAGAATCAACTCCATTCAATGTAGCGGATGCTCCAGGGCTGCGAGTTACAACTACCTGTGCATCGTACCCGCAGGCAGCAGCGTCACGGAGTGAAGCCACTGATAGCCCAGACCGAGTTCAGCCGTGAACAAACCGCCAGGCTGATCGCCCTGATGATCGCGATCAGCCGAGCCACCGGCGTTGGGTATCGCTTCATACCTTGGGCATGGATTGACGAGGGTAAATCGTCACGGAGGCGCGTAGCTTATTGCCGCCGAAAACACACATTTTGTCGAATGCCTTGTGGCTGACGGGAAGATGCTGGCAGTCAAGTGCCTGACGGTGCTGACTATGATCAATGTCTGGATCATGCAGGTAGACGAAGTCCTCGTCGTAATCAGTGACAATGACCCAGTGCGGGGCTTTTGAGCGCGTCAGTCGGTAGCTGCTGATCAACACCAGGGGTTGACCGCCCTCCTTCAGTGCCTGAGCCAGGTCCAGTTGGTTGCTGCTCACCTGCTCCACATCACTCTGCGCAAGTTCGCTGCAGAACGCTTCGTGTACCAGGCGCATGACTTCTTTTTTATGTTCGTCGCGCACGCCGTCGAGAAATAGCGGACCTACAATACTCACTTGCAGGCGTACTCGAAACCCTCGACGCCAGGCCGCCAGTGCCAACCCTTGGGGACTGCAACCACCGTGCCCTGAAGTCATGAACACGGTGGTGGCTTCACGCCAGATTTGCAGTTCGTCCCTACGTCCGATTAAACGATCGGGTTGCAATGCCTTCATGGCCATCAAGAGGCAAGCCGGGCCGCAGGTAAACTCAGTGGTCTGTTGGTAGTAAGGTACTTGGAGCTCACGGTTTTCCCGATGCTGCACAACACGCTTTTCCAAGCGCAGTGCATGCAAATGGTCTTCGTAGTAGTCGTTTACCACGGCGAAGCGCCGGTACCCATTGCGCTCATAAAGACTGATGGCAACCGGATTATCCGGTCGGACTTCCAGTCGCAGGTAGGCGCAGTCGTTCGCGCGTGCGCACTCTTCCGCCTGATCCAGTAGCTGTTTCCCCAAGCCCAGGCCACGACTCTGGGTGGCGATGGCGATGGAGTACAGACGCGCCAGCGAGGTGCCGCGGTGGAACAAGACCAGGCAGTAGCCCATCAATTGGCCCTCGGCCTGCGCGACGATCAGGCTGGCATGGGCTCGGCCGATCATCCACTGGAAACTGCGCGGCGTGAGCCGGTCATGGGTAAAGCACTGGTTTTCCAATTCCAGCAGAGACTTCAGATCATCGTGTGTCGCCTTGCGAAATACCAGGTTCATATAGCCGCCGTAAAAGTTGCGTAACGAAACGAGACTTTTAAAAAGTATCGTGCTTAATAGATAAGGACTTGTTCTCCAACGGACCTTCTCATATGTCAGCGGTACAGGGTGATTTGCGTGAAGTATCAGAGCAAAATCGGCTAGCGGCAATATCAAACCTTACTTATTTATCGAGCGCACCCAGGCGGCAAAGCCAAGTCGTTATTATTGTTGAGCGAAAAGAAGACTGGGCGTCTTATTTCCCATCAGACGATGTGATGAGTGCCCAGGAATATCTCGAGCAACTCCTTGAAAGCGAGGCTGGCAAGCGTGTTCAGGTTATTAATCTGTGTCGGAGCTACAAGTACCTAGGACACGGATATTACTGTTCATTGCTGGCAGAAGCACGCGGCCATAAAGTTATTCCGTCTGTGCGGACCATCAGCGAGTTGACCCGAAAGTCACTGTACAGCCTCGCGCTGGATGACTTGGACAAGGCGCTGGACAAAGCACTGAACAACCACCTTTATAGTAATACCGAAGGATTCACGCTCACTCTTTACTTTGGTAAAACCAACCTTGAGCCCTTGCAGGAACTGGCCCGGCAAATTTTCGAAATATTCCCATGCCCGATCCTCCTGGTGGAGTTCCGTAAAAGCAATAGTTGGCATATCGAGGGGATAAAACCTGGTGTCTTGCAAAAGCTACGCGAAGACCAGGAGGATCAATTTGCCAACTCGCTGGACAGTTTCAGCCGCAAGATCTGGCGAGTACCGCGGTCACCCCGCGTGGCCCGTTACGACCTGGCCATATTGCATGACCCGCAGGAATCGCTGCCGCCTTCCAATGCCAAGGCACTGGAAAGTTTTATCAGGGTGGGCAAAGGCCTGGGCATTGATGTCGATCTGATCGAAAAGAAAGACTACTCACGAATAGCCGAGTATGACGCCCTGCTGATTCGCGAAACCACCAGCGTGGATAACCACACCTATCGCTTCGCCAAGAAGGCGGAAAGCGAAGGCCTGGTGGTGATGGACGATCCCACTTCAATCCTGCGCTGTACCAACAAGGTGTACCTGACTGATCTGCTCAAAAGCCATCAATTGGGTATGCCGGCAACCGAGATTCTCTACAAGGAGCGACCGGAAGACTTCGAGCGAGTCGGTGAACGCCTGGGCTTTCCATTAGTGCTGAAGATTCCCGATGGTTGTTTTTCCCGTGGCGTAATCAAGGTTGAAAGCCAACAGGCGCTGCTGGATGCCACCGCTGAGCTCTTCGAGCACTCGGTATTGCTACTGGCTCAGGAGTTCTTCTACACCGAGTACGACTGGCGCATCGGCGTACTCAATCGCAAACCGATATTCGCCTGCCAGTACTTCATGTCCAAAGGTCACTGGCAAATCTACAACCACAAGGCCAAGGGCCAGGACATTAATGGGGAATGCCGCACTTTGGCGGTTCACGAAGCACCGCGGGCGGTGGTGGAGCTGGCGGTGAAGACCGCAAACCTCATCGGAGATGGTTTGTACGGGGTCGACCTGAAACAGTCGGGGGATAAGGTGGTGGTCATCGAGGTTAACGACAACCCGAACATGGACGCGGGCATCGAAGACGCCTACTTGCAGGACGACCTGTATTCCCTGGTTCTGGAAGAGTTCATTCGCCGTCTTGAGCTGAAACGTCGCGGTCAGGCCTGGTGAATACTTGATCCGCTACACGACCTGCAAGACACTGACTTCCTCTGTCAACAACGCCATAGGTCAGACGTGATCAAGAGTTTCTTACTCGCCAATGGGGCGCTGGTACCGGTTGAACAGCTCAAGGCTGATGTGATGTTGTTCAGTAATCCCGATGCGGCAGAACGAGATCTGTTGCGCAGCGAGTTCAAACTGGACGATCACGCGCTGGCTTCGGCACTGGATCCGGACGAAGTCTCACGCATCGAATTCCATCCGGATAACCTGTTCTTGATCTGGAAGCGTCCGGAAAGTTACTCGGGCGGAGATAGCCTGGCCTTTGAGGTCTCATCGTTCGGCTTGCTCTTCTCTAAAACACGCTTGCTGATAATCGCGACTGACGACTCCCAGTTGAGTGGATTGGGGCAGCGGCACCCCTTGCACACAACGCAAGATGTGCTGCTGGATATACTGTTCAACAACCTCCACCACTACCTGGGCCACCTCAAGGTGATCAAGATGGTGGCTCGCGAGCTGCAGCAGAAATTCAACGCCTCGATGGAGAATCGACATCTGGTCCAGATGTTTAACCTCAGCGAAAGCCTGATCTACTACATCAATGCGATTCACAGCAATGGTGCGGTCCTGACTCGGCTGCGCAACCATGCGGAAAAAGAGCACTTCAGCGTCGAGGCGATTGCGCTTATCGACGATTTGATCATCGAAAACACCCAGTGCAACAAACAGGCGGAAATCTACTCCAGGGTGTTTGCCGGCTTGATCGACGCACGCGGCAATTTGATGAACAACACCATGAACAACCTGTTACGCAAACTGACGCTGATCAATGTGGTTTTCCTGCCTCTCAACCTGATCGCCAGCATTGGTGGCATGTCCGAGTTCAGCATGATGACCTCAGCCGTTCCCTGGTGGGTTGCCTATCCGCTTTTTCTCACGGGAATGGTAGTAGCCGGGGGCCTGATGGTCATCGCGCTCAAGCGTCTGACGCGTGGTTCATCCAGCATGAATGGCCCGCATTGAACGAGCCCCTCTGGATACTCGATGACTCTTTTACATCTCGACCTGTGTGCCCAGCTCTATCACCCGGTTCAACGGCAACTTGAAGTACTTCAGGTTGCTATTGGCGTTCTTCAGCAAAAACGCGAACAGGGTTTCTCGCCAACGGGCCATTCCGATGCGCTTGGTCGGGATCACCGTCTCCCGGCTGAGGAAATAGGTGGTGCGCATCGGACTGAAGTCCAGTTCAGCCAAGTGACAGAGACTCAAGGCCAAGGGGACATCGGGCTCCTCGATAAAGCCAAAGTGCAGACTGACCCGGAAGAACCCTTCTCCATAGGCTTCAACCTCAAACCGTCGGTCAGCACTCACACGAGGGCTGTCTTCGGACACCACTGTGAGCAATACCACTTGCTCATGCAAAACCTGGTTATGCAGCAGGTTGTGCAGCAATGCATGAGGAACAGCATCTGTCCTGGCCGTAAGAAACACCGCCGTACCTTGCACCCGATGGGGAGGCTGCGTACGGATACTGCCGATGAATAGCGGTAGAGGAAGTGCGGTTTCATCCAGCCGCTCAACAATAATCTTTCTGCCCCGCTTCCAGGTCGTCATCAAAATGAACAGGCTGATGCCGGCAATCACCGGGAACGCGCCACCCTGAAAGATTTTGGGTGCATTGGCCGCAAAATACAGACCGTCTACCAGCAAGAATCCGAGCAGCATTGGGACGGCCAGCCAGCGCGGCGTTTTCCACAGGAGCAGGACGACAGCCGAGGACAAGATTGTCGTGATCAACATGGTCCCCGTTACAGCGACGCCATAGGCTGCGGCCAACGCACTGGACGACTCGAAACCAATCACCAACAGCACGACACCCACCATCAACGCCCAGTTAACCGTACCGATATAGATCTGTCCCTGTTCCTGGCTGGATGTATGCTGGATAAACATGCGAGGGACGTAACCCAACTGGATGGCCTGGCGAGTCAGGGAAAAAGCACCGGAGATCACGGCTTGAGAGGCGATGATGGTGGCCAGTGTGGAGAGCGCGACCATCGGTAACAGTGCCCATTCAGGCGCCAGTAAATAGAACGGGTTGCGCACCGTCTCCGGGTTTCCCAGGATCAGGGCGCCTTGGCCAAAGTAATTGAGCACCAAGCCGGGCAACACGAGAATGAACCAGGCGCGAGCAATGGGCTTGCGGCCAAAGTGGCCCATGTCGGCATACAGTGCTTCAGCACCGGTCAATGCCAACACCACGGCGCCCAGAATGGCCACGCCAATCCCCGGATGCACCACAAAAAACTGCACTGCCCATGCAGGATTGAGCGCCTGCAGAACTTCCGGTCGTTGCAGGATGCCGTAAATGCCGAGCGCACCCAGCACCATGAACCACAGCACCATGACCGGGCCGAACAGGATGCCGATACGCGCCGTGCCATGTTTTTGAATCAGGAACAGCGCTACCAGGATGACCACGGACAGCGGAACGACCCACTGTTCGATTCCATCGAACGCAAGCTGCAGCCCTTCGACCGCCGAGAGCACCGAGATGGCCGGGGTGATCATGCTGTCCCCGTAAAACAGTGCCGCGCCGAAGAGCCCGAGCAATACCAGGACCCTGCTCATTTTGGGAAACGGTGCCGCAGCCCGACGTGCCAATGCGGTCAAGGCCATGATGCCCCCCTCGCCCTGGTTGTTGGCGCGAAGGATGAACAGCACGTACTTGATCGAGACGACCCAGATCAGTGACCAGAAGATCAACGACAGAATACCCAGTACACCGTCCTGGTTGGCCTGGACGCCGTAGTGACCGGCGAACACTTCTTTGAGTGTGTAAAGCGGGCTGGTGCCAATGTCCCCATAAACCACGCCCACCGCGGCGACGAGCAAGCCCACTCCTGATGTTTTGGCATGGGAATCTTCATGGGCGGAAATCGCTGCTTCGCTCAAGGGTTGCGTCTCTCAAATTACGGGGGGAAGTGTATGCCATCCTTGAGCAATACGATTTGCCAGGGCCATTGGAAATGCAAGGCGCTCGGACGATCTGAAAATCGCGGCCAGTATCGTTGTGGGTCAAAACACCTACCGTAAAAAAACCGTAAAAATTTTACATTCCTCATTCTGTCCGTCATCGTCAGGACTGCGCGTTAACGCTTCCCCATCACGGCAGATACGCGTTATCGAGCACGCTCTATACCAGCAGCCAGCGAGGGATCGTGGCAATTTTCAGAGCATTTACGACAGCATCCCGCTAAGAACGAAACGCATCAACCTTGAGCCCAAACCGGCTCATTTTGTTGTACAACCCACCCCGCGACACATTCAGCCGTTGAGCAGCCAGGCGGATGTTTCCGCGCGTGTCCTTGAGGGCAGCGATGATGGCATTCATCTCATGGGTACCAAGATCCGGCGCCATCCGCGGCTCAGGGGCACTTCCCCATGTCGATGGGCGCCCTCGCTGCCTGATATCCAGGGCAAGATCGCTCGGCTCGATCAGCTCGGTCATCGCCAGGTTGGTCGCCCGCTCAATGACGTTTTCCAGCTCACGGACATTGCCTGGCCAGTGATAGGCGCCAAGCATCTCCAGGGCCGCTGGCGAAAGGTCCTGCATCGACTTGCGCAGCGATCGGGCACATCGCGCGAGAAAATGCCGCGCCAGCAACGGCACATCTTCGCGACGCATCCGCAGTGGCGGCACCGTCAGGTTCAGCACGTTGAGCCGGTAGTAAAGGTCCTCACGAAAGGCGCCCTCGGCCACTGCCTGGCTCAGGTTGCGGTGGGTGGCGGCGATGATGCGCACGTTGACCCGCAGCGATTTTTTCGCCCCCACCCGTGTCACCTCGCCTTCCTGCAGGACACGCAGCAGGCTGACCTGTGCATCGAAGGACATGTCACCGATTTCATCGAGGAAGATCGTCCCGCCATCGGCCAACTCGAACTTGCCTGCCGACCCACCGCGTGCCGACCCGGTGAAAGCGCCTTCGACGTGTCCAAACAGTTCGCTCTGCACCAGGTCACGGGGAATGGCGCCGCAATTGACCGCCACAAAAGGCCCGCCACAACGGTCGCTGCCATTATGGATGGCCTGGGCGAACAACTCCTTGCCAGTGCCGCTCTCACCGAGGATCAGCGTGGTCGAATCACTGCGACTGGCAATCCGCGCCAGGTGCAGTGCATCCTCAATCGCCTGTGAACGGCCGAGGATGGTTTCGAAGGTGTAGCTGGCCTGGGTGCCAATGATCCGCCGGGTGATTTCCCGGATGCGTCGGTTCTCGCGCAACGACACAATCCGCCCGCCTTGCTCCAGCGGGCAGACCGACACCAGGCAGGCCAGATGGCTGCGGTCGGGCAGTTCAAAGGTGCAGTCCAGGTCGCGCACGCCGTCCCCGCCCGCGAGCAGGACTGCATCGGTCAATTCGCTCTTGCCCAGGCTCTTGAACGGACTGCCGAGCAGGTCATGGCCGACGCGGAACAACTGTCGGGCGTAATGGTTGAGCGCCTTGATGCAGCCCTGCTCATCCAAAACCACCAAGCCTTCGTTGAGCACCTCAAGGACCGTTTGCTGTTCTTCCAGCAAGGCTTGCAGCGCCATCTGCCTCGAGACCGCCTCGGCCGCAGCCTGGACGGTGCCCAGCGTATGGAAATGAAACCAGCCGGGCTCTGCCGTCAAGGTCAACATGCCCAGCGTCCGGCCTTGGGCATCGCGGATCGGCGCAGCGGCGCAATGCATGCGGCGCTGGCGCAGGCCAAGCCCGAAGTTCTCTTCGGCCAGCACATACACCAAACGGTCTTCGACGATTGCCAGCCCGGTGCAATTGGTGCCCTGTACCGACTCCAGCAATCGACTGCCGATGGGTGTGAGGTCCAGGCCACAGAAATACAACGTCGTGCCTTTGGCATCGGTCAGGTTGATATGACCCCTGGGGTTATAGGCGAGCAACCCGCGCATGACTTGCGCCGCTGCGGCGATCAACACCCGATTGGCTGCCAGTGTCGCGGTCAGGTCGGCAGGCGCGACAAAACGGTACTCACCGTCTTCCGGATCGAGACCGGCACTGACGCTGCGCAACCAGGACGTCCAAATCACCCGCCGGATCCCGACAGGCCGATCAGTATCTCCCCGCAAGCACGCTCGCCAGGCCTCATCCAGCGCAGTGCCTGGCCCTTCATTCAACGACGCGGGGCCCAGCGTGGTGAGGTAGTCACGGTCTTCGGCGCTCAACGCTGCAGGTTGCTCATTCATTATTCGGCCACATGTTCATATTTTCGACATGTCAGTATAGACATGTCATTCAAATGAACATCACTTCAAATGAATGCTAATAAAATATATTAAATATCAATCACTTAATTATTGGCACAGCGCTTGCTCCTGCCTGGACAGACGAGGACATTCTTACCGCCGAGTCGTAAAAACAATAAAGGGAGTCATGTTCATGAGCACATCCAAAACCCTTCGCCTTGGCCTCATCGGCGCCGGCCGCATGGGCAGTTTTCACGGCCTGACCGCCGCCAGGCACATCCCCGGCGCGTGCCTTGCCGCCATCGCCGACCCTACCCCCGGCCAAGCCGCACGCTTGGCGGCAGAACTGGACGTGCAGAAGGTCTATACCGACCCACAGCAATTGCTGGATGACCCGGACATCGACGCCGTGCTGATTGCCGCCCCGGCACGCAGCCATGCCGAATTGGTGATCAGTGCGGCCCGGGCCGGCAAAGGGGTGTTCTGTGAAAAACCGATGGCCATCACCCTGGACGAAGCTGACCGCGCCATCGCCGCCGCGGCCGATGCACGGGTGACGCTGCAAGTCGGCTTCAACCGTCGCTTTGCCAGAAGTTTCCGCACCGCTCACCTGGACGTGGTTGCTGGCCGGATCGGTACCCCACAACTGCTGCGCTCGCTGACCCGCGACCCGGCGCTGAACAACCCGGCCGCATCGCCACAATGGGTGATCTTCCTGGAAACCCTGATCCATGACTTCGATACCCTGCGCTACCTGAATCCAGGCGCCGAGGCGGTTGAGGTTTTTGTGATGGCCGATGCCCTGATCGCACCGGCCTACAAGGACAAAGGGTTTCTCGACACCGCGGTGGTCACGATCCGTTTCGATAACGGCGCCATCGCCACGGCCGAGGCCAATTTTCAAGCCGTGTATGGCTACGATGTCCGCGGCGAAGTGTTCGGCAGCGCTGGCATGCTGACCATGGGCAACGTCAACGACTCTGACTTGCTGCGGTACCTGGCCAATGGGGTCCAGGCCGACACCCAGCGCCTGGACACCGACCTGCTGCGTGATGCCTATGTGGCCGAGCTCAACCACTTCGTCAGTTGCGTGCGCAGCGGTGAAAAACCGCTGGCCAGCGGTGAAGATGCACGGGCGGCACTGGCCATCGCCCGCGCCTGTATCGAATCCTTCCAACAGGGCAAAACAGTGCGTGTGCAAGGAGCTCAGTCATGAGTTTCACACCGTTCAAACTGGCGATCAGTGCCGAGATGGTCTTTCTCGACCTGCCCTTCACCGAGCGGGTCAAACGCATCCATGCGCTGGGCTTCAGCGTCGAGATATGGAACTGGACGACCAAAGACATCCAGGCCCTTGTAGCGACCGGCGCGGATTTCACCTCCATGACCGGCTACATCTCGGGCAACCTGACCGATCCGGATGATATCCAGCTCCTGCTCGACAGCGCCCAGGAATCCTTGGCCGTCGCCGCTCAGTTGGGCTGCCCCAGCTTGAACCTGCATGGCACCGGCCTGGGTGACCAGGGCTTGCCGGTCAAACCCGTGGCCCAGACCACTGGTCGCATGTGGTTGAACGCCTGCAAGACGCTGGAAAAAATCGCCCGCCTGGGCGAGGACGCGGGTCGGGTTTTCCTGCTGGAGAACCTCAACACCGAAGTCGACCACCCGGGCACGCCGTTCGCCCGTGCCGACGACACCCTGGCGCTGATCGAGGCCGTGGGCAGCCCGCACCTGAAGATGAACCTGGACCTCTATCACGCACAAATCGGCGAAGGCAACCTGATCGAACTGATCCAGCGCGCCGGCAGCGCCATCGGCGAAATCCAGGTCGCCGACGTCCCGGGGCGCATGGAGCCCGGTACCGGTGAAATCCATTATCCCGCCATTGCCAGGGCCTTGTTCGGCATGGGATACAGCGGTGTCGTCGGCCTCGAAGGCTGGGCCAGCGGTGACAGCGAGGTCGCGCTTGAACGTTTCAGGCAGGCCTTCACGCTTGATGGATAAAGCCCGCGCCGAATTCAACACGTGCGGCAGATTTTCATCTCTTGATGACGTACAACCCATAACAACAAAAGGAAAACCATCATGCGTCGTTGCACACTGCTTTTCGCCACCCTGCTCTTGTTCTTCAGCCAATGGGCCGCCGCCGACTACCGCATCGGCGTCAGCATCGCCAGGGTCGACGACAACTTCATGACCTACGTGCGTAACGGCCTGGACGAGGCCGCGAAAAAGGAAAACGTGCAGATTCAGTTCGAGGACGCCCAAGGCGATGTGGTGCGCCAACTCAACCAGGTCCAGGGCTTTATCAACCAGAAAGTCGATGCGGTCATTGTCCTGCCGGTGGACACCTCCGCCACGGCCAATATCACCCGCGCCGCGGTCGAAGCGAAGACGCCGCTGGTCTACGTCAACCGCCACCCGGACGAGCGCACCTTGCCCAAAGGCGTGGTCACGGTCGCGTCCAATGACATCGAGGCCGGACAGCTGCAAATGCGCTACCTGGCCGAAAAGCTCGGCGGCAAGGGCAACCTCGCGATCATCATGGGCGACCTGGCGCAAAACGCCACCCACGACCGCACCGAAGGCGTCAAACAGGTGCTCAAGGATTATCCCGGGATCAAGATTGTCGAACAGCAAAGCGCCGAGTGGCAGCGCAACAAAGGGATGGACCTGACCAGTAACTGGCTATTGGCGGGCAGTCGTTTCGACGCCATCGTCGCCAACAACGACGAAATGGCCATCGGTGCGGCCATGGCCTTGCAACAGGCCGGCAAAGCCAAGGGCGAGATCGCGATTGTCGGCATCGACGGTTTGCCTGACGGCCTGGCGGCGATCAAGCGTGGGATGCTGGTCGCCTCGGTGTTCCAGGACCCCAAGGCCCAGGCGACCAGCGCGGTACAGGCCGCGCTCAAGATGATCAAGGGAGAGCCGGTGGAAACGGACGTCTGGGTGCCCTTTCAGTTGATCAAGCCTGAGCAATTGGCGGTGTTTGAACAACATTACAAGTAGCGACACGCTCGTCACTTCGCCGCGGTCCCGGCAAGGGATCAGCGGCGATTTGCACACTCAAATTCTATTTTTATTGAGCAACGCAGCGCGTTACATGAAACGCGCCTGGTCACTGCCCCAGCCGGGCCCAGAACGCTTCGGCAGACTGACTGAGCGGCGCCGATGGACGGGTCAGATGAATTTCCAGCGGTATATCCCAGCTTTCGTCGAGCGCCCTGACTAAGCGCCCATCCAGCATTTCCTGCTCGGTGAGGCTCTTGGGCAGCCAGGCCACGCCTTTGCTTTCCAGGGCCATGGACATCAGCACCGCGGCAAGGTGGCTGCTGAAAAGTGGCTTGAGGTGCAGGTAATCTTCTTTGCCACGCAGCCTGTGGGCGACGATACGCCCCAGTCCAGACTCATGGGTGTAAGCCAGGTATGGCAATGCCGCAGGCGAGGTGCCGAAGTTGGCAGAAGCACTCGCCAGAGGAACGAGAACGTCTTCACCCACCTTTTTGCCGATGAACTGATCTGGGGCGAGCAAAGGTGGAACATCGGGATGGCGATGGCAGAGCAGAAACTGAACCTGGCCATGTATCAGCATCTGCTCACAGACAGCCATGCTATCGGAGTGCAGTTGCACAGCCTCAATGGGCGCACCGCTCTCCGAGCTTCGAAGCCACCTGGGAAAAAATGTAAACGACAGGGAATGCGTTGCCGCAAATTGAAGCGACCTGGCAGCCATTCCAGCGACCTCTTGAGCCTCGTTGCGCATTCTGTACAAGCGCCTGGCAGCCTCCTGGGCACTGGGCAAAATTTGCCTCCCGGCTTCAGTCAGCGTCGCGCCTTGAGGCGTTCGAACGAACAATTGCACCCCCATCCAGCTCTCCAGCGAGCGCACTCTGCGACTGAATGCCGGCTGGGTAACGTGCCGCGCTTCAGCCGCCCGAACGAAGCTGCCGTACTCCGCAAGCGCTGAAAAGTCCTCAAGCCAAACGAGTTCCAAGGGCCATGCCTCCTGTGCATAGGGTGCGGCATTAATAGCATTGGGCGGGTGACATCGCAAAGCCTAACGTGGGGCCACAAACAACAAGAGGACCCCGCCATGCGTATCGTAGACATTCGTGAAAAAACTGTTTCCATTGCCTCCCCAATCGCTAACGCCTACATCGATTTTTCGAAAATGACGTGCTCGGTTGTCGCTGTCATCACAGATGTGATTCGCGACGGAAAGCCCGTCATCGGCTACGGTTTCAACTCCAATGGCCGCTATGGCCAGGGCGCACTGATGCGTGATCGTTTCCTGGCGCGTATCACGGAAGCGGATCCAGACACGCTCATCGACCATGCCAACAACAACCTGGACCCGTTCGCCATCTGGAAAACCTTGATGACCAACGAAAAGCCAGGCGGCCATGGCGAGCGCTCGGTTGCGGTGGGCACCATCGACATGGCCGTATGGGACGCCGTCGCCAAGATTGAAGGCAAACCGCTGTATCGCCTGCTGGCCGACCGTTACCGTAACGGCGTGGCCGATGACAAGGTCTGGGTCTATGCAGCGGGCGGCTACTACTACCCAGGCAAAGACCAGACCAAGCTCAAGGCGGAAATGCAGAGCTATCTGGATCGTGGCTACGACGTCGTCAAGATGAAGATCGGTGCGGTGCCGCTGGACGAAGATATCCGTCGCATCGAAGCGGTGCTTGAAGTGGTTGGCGATGGTCGTCGGCTAGCCGTCGATGCCAACGGTCGTTTCGATCTGCAGACCGGTATTGCGTACGCCGAGGCCATCAAGCCGTACAACCTCTTCTGGTACGAAGAGGTCGGCGATCCACTGGATTACGCACTCCAGGCCGAGCTCGCCAATCACTATGAACTGCCCATGGCCACCGGGGAAAACCTGTTCTCCCACCAGGACGCCCGCAACCTGCTGCGCCACGGCGGCATGCGCCCCGATCGCGACTATCTCCAGTTCGACTGCGCGCTGTCCTACGGGCTCGTGGAGTACATGCGCACCCTCAAGGTGATGGAAGAAATGGGTTGGTCTTCCCGTCGCGTAGTTCCGCATGGTGGTCACCAGATGTCCCTGAACATCGCAGCAGGTCTGCACCTTGGCGGTAACGAATCGTACCCCGATGTGTTCCAGCCTTTCGGTGGCTTCGCTGACGGGATCCAGGTGGAAAACGGCTATGTCGGCCTGCCGGATATTCCAGGTGTCGGCTTCGAAGCCAAATCCGCTTTGTATGCCGTCATGCGTGAATTGGGCGAAAGCTGATCACCCTCGATCTGCGGTCTCTGTCAAAGAGGCCGCAGCACCCGGTGTCCCCTCTCGACGCCAAGCCACAGCCCATCACAAAAATAAAATGAGGTGCTTCCGTGGAAATCTCCAAATCCCGCTGGTATGGCCAGCTGTATGTGCAAGTACTCATCGGCATCGTGATCGGTGCAGCAATCGGTTACTTCGTGCCTGATATCGGTGCCAAGCTCCAACCCTTTGCCGATGGTTTCATCAAACTGATCAAAATGCTGTTGGCGCCGATTATTTTCGGTACGGTCGTCGTCGGTATCGCCAAGATGGGCAGTATCAAGGAGGTCGGACGGATTGGCGTAAAAGCGCTGATCTACTTCGAGATTCTTTCCACCATCGCCCTGGTCGTCGGCCTTATCGTGGTCAACATCGTCAAGCCTGGCGTCGGTATGAACATCAACGCTAGCGCGCTGGATGGCGGTGCCATCAGCAAATACAGCCAAGTTGCCAGTGAGCAAGGTGGCGCCATTGAGTTCTTTCTCAATATCATCCCGCAAACCTTCATCGGCGCCTTCTCCAATGGCGTCATGCTCCAGGTCATCCTGCTTTCGGTCTTGATGGGTGTTGCCCTGGTTCAAATGGGCGAAACCAGCAAGCCGCTGATCAACACCCTTGATCTGTTCCTGCAAGGCCTGTTCAAGATCGTTGCAATGGTCATGCGCCTGGCGCCACTTGGTGCCGGTGCCGGCATGGCGTTCACGATCGGCAAATACGGAATCGGTACCTTGCTGTCGCTCGGCCAGTTGCTGGTCGCGCTCTACCTCACGACCTTGATTTTCATCGTGGTCGTGCTGGGTGCGGTTGCTCGCTGGTCGGGCATGCCGCTGATGCAGTTTCTGCGTTATTTCAAAGATGAAATTCTCATCACCCTTGGCACCTGCTCAACCGAAGCCGTGCTGCCGCGAATGATGGTGAAGCTTGAAAAGCTTGGCTGCAAAAAATCCGTCGTGGGCATGGTGTTGCCAACCGGGTACACCTTCAATGCGGACGGCACCTGCATCTATCTCACCATGGCCGCGATCTTTATCGCCCAGGCGACCAATACGCCACTGACTTTTGTGGATCAGATGATTCTGCTGGGCGTATTCCTGCTGACCTCAAAAGGCTCGGCTGGCGTGGCGGGCGCGGGCTTCGTAACGCTGGCTGCCACGCTGACAACCATTCACTCCATCCC